>DBGCEW010000200.1:0-14256 GCA_048357495.1 Frisingicoccus sp. | reverse complement strand
GTGAACTACTCGGCAATTAAATTACCGAGCATCTATATGCCGCACCTTCGGTGCTACCATAACGGACGGTCCATGCGCCCAATATTGCTAGTCCTTTCGGACTTACACAAATACTTTCTGCGGACAGTTCAATCTGACCGCTTCCGGAAACGGAAGTTTCTCTTTTTGCAGATATAGTCGCAGGATATTATACGCCCCAACGCAGTCTGCGTTATATATATCTGCCCCGTCTACATATAATCCCCGATATTTTCGATTTTGTCTTTGTGCAAACGCTTTTCCCACTTTATCACTTTTTGGACTACATTGGCTGCTGTAACTTTCTTTCTGCCGGATCATTTTTATTCCGTACCGTTTCAGCTTATACTCCAGTTTCTGAAGAATCTTTTCATAGGGAAAGGTATGAAGCTGCTGATTGATTCTCCCAAAATTCTTTCCCTTACGTATCCCCTTCATATCTCCGATTACAACCGTTGTGATATGCTCTGCCAGACAATACTCTGCGACATATCTGGTTGATTTATGAATAAAATCAGAAACTTTATTTTTCTTCTTTCGATATAGAGAACGTACCTTACTCGTTTTTTTCGGATACTTAATCCCGCAGCATGACTGCTGACGGTCACTGATACCCTGATACCTGGCGATTTCTTTATCAAAATAATGCGTAGCATTCAATAATCCATTTAACAAGAATGATTTTCCTGCACTGTCATAGCAGGTCATCGTATTTTTCAGTCCCATGTCTATCGCCAGATAATGTCCATTATCTTCCTGTATCGGAACATCTGTCTCTTCATATACTGCGATTGCCGTATATCTTTTTTCATCAAACTTAATCTGAATTTCTTTGACATGAATGTCTGAAAACCGCTTTGTTTTCAGATAAAGATAATTAGCATTCACGTTCTGACCCTTCAGATAAGTTTTTAACTGTTTTGGAATGGTCAGCCGGATTTTTCCTTCTTCCTGCCGGATTGCATCTTTCAAAAAAGTAAGATCCATCTTCTCTTTTCGGAAACGTGGCGGTTTCGGATTCTCCACCCCTTTGCTCTTTTGCAATACAAAAAAGCTTTTCCATGCCTCTTCCAATTGTTGAAGAACATCCTGTGCCGTCTGTGACGGAAGATTTTTGTAAAAGAAATTTTCTTTTAACCGTTTCTTTTGGTCATACCAGTTCGGATATTTGGACATTCCAAGTTCTTTATAATTCCTTTTTTCATAATTTGCGACATTCCAGAGTTTAAATGCTGCATATCCCATATGTCCCATAATGATTTTCTGTTCTTCTGTTGGTAAAAATACTTCTTTTCTCGACAAAAGCATATGCATTCCCCTCTCCTGTCAGTAAGATTTCGTTTGCTTTTCAATATATCTGCGGATGTTTTCCTCCGAAACACTTCCTATTGTTTCCACATAATAGGAATGATTCCACAATTCTCCCTTCCATAAAGATTTACGGAGTTCCGGATATCTTTGGAACGTATATCTTCCAATAATCCCCTTCAGCATCTTTACGATATATGAAATTGAAATCTTAGGTGGTGCAGAAACAAAACAATGGATATGGTCTCTTTCTCCAGCTTCAAATAACTGGACTGTGAAGCCCTTTTCTTCAGCAATCTCCACAGCCCATTGTTTCATCGTCTGCTCCATCTCTTCTGTGATAATTTTCCTGCGATACTTTACCGACCACACCACATGGTAGTTAATATTATATACGCAGGTTCTTGCATGTATTAGATTTTCTTTCATGCACATAGTATACACTATTTCAATAAGCAAAACAATATATTATCGAATATACGTTCTTTTTATTTTTACAGGCTGGATACAGCCACGATTGTTTTGTGCAGAAATGCACATTTTGACGCTTTCATCTCGGCAATTGAATAGCCGAGGATTCCCGCTTGCTATCCTAAAACATTTTTGTCCGCTTTATCGTTGAAACAAAGGCCTGATTATCTTCGGTATGCATAAACATATCCAGAATCCGTTCCAGTGCCTCATCGGATTTCATGCCGTTTAAAGCCTTGCGCATCGCATAGGAAGCGTCCATCTCCTCTTTTGACAGAAGCAGCTCCTCCCGGCGGGTTCCGGATCTCAAAATATCTACCGCAGGAAAAATCCGTTTTTCTGAAAGTTTCCGGTCAAGTACCAGTTCCATATTTCCGGTCCCCTTAAACTCCTCAAAAACCACATCATCCATCTTACTTCCCGTTTCCACAAGGGCCGTTGCCAAAACCGTCAGGCTGCCGCCTTCCCGCATATTCCGGGCCGCACCAAAAAATTTCTTCGGCATATGAAGGGCTGCCGGGTCAAGGCCGCCGGATAATGTCCGCCCGCTCGGCGGAACTGTCAGGTTATAGGCCCGGGCCAGCCGGGTAATGCTGTCGAGAAGAATCACAACGTCCTTTTTATGTTCAACAAGGCGTTTCGCCCGTTCAAGAACCATCTCAGACACCCGTTTATGATGTTCCGGCAGTTCGTCAAAGGTAGAATAGATCACTTCCACATTCTCACCGATAATCGACTCCCGAATGTCCGTAACCTCCTCCGGACGCTCGTCGATAAGAAGAATAATCAGGTTCATGTCCGGATTATTCACAGTCACCGCCTTGGCAATCTGCTTTAAGAGAGTTGTTTTTCCTGTTTTCGGAGGTGATACGATCATCCCTCTCTGTCCCTTGCCAATCGGCGATACCAAATCCATAATCCGCATCGGAATACCGGAACGAATCGTTTCAAGGCGAATCCGTTCATCCGGGAAAACCGGCGTCATATCTTCAAAATTCATCCGACGGGTTGCCTCCGCAGGATGAAAGCCATTCACTGATTTCACATAAAGCAAAGCGCTGAACTTTTCATTCTGGGTTTTCACCCGGATATTTCCGCCGATAATATCCCCTGTTTTCATATTAAACCGACGGATCTGAGCCGGGGAAACATAGACATCGTTCGGTCCCGGCAGATAATTCTCACATCGGATAAATCCATAACCGTCTGCCAACACCTCCAGAATACCACAGGCCATCTGACCGCTGTCCAGAGCCTCAAGTGCGCTGTCCATACGTAAATCGCCCTCCTCGGAGGATTCCACCGTCTTCTCACTCCGAAGTTCCGTCCGTTCCGCAGACACAGGAGTTTTCTCTGAATCTTTATTCTTCGCCGCTTTTTCACGATGATATTTCTCCTCCAGTTCACCCATAAGCTGAACTAACTGAGCTTTTCGCATCGTTGAAACATTTTTGACCCCCTGGGACTTTGCCAGTTCTTTTAGCTGGATCAACGACAACGTGGCATATTTATCATTCATAGTATCCTCCTTAAATTATGTATATTTCTTTGATTTTCCGGGAAAAACAAGCAGATAACGCTTTTAGATAGATATATTATACACTAAAATTTCAATTAATAAAGGGAAATTTTTCGCAATTTTCGACTTTTCTCCATCCATCTGCCCCGACTGTCCGGTGGAGAAAATATAAAAATGCAAAGGTCCTCCGTCAAAGCATTTCGCAGCTTTTGGGAGAACCTTTTTGTTTACTTAATATCCAACTCAGGCGGTTCATCCAAATGTTCGGATACATATTTGCCATTTTTCTTACGCTGTCTGACACATTCTGTCAGCAAATATTCAATCTGTCCGTTGACTGAACGGAAATCATCCTCTGCCCAGGCTGCGATGGCATCATAAAGTTTCGCCGATAGTCTGAGTGGAACCTGTTTCTTTTTTGCGTCTGCCATTTTAATACAGACTGCCCGAATTTACAATGGGCTGGGCATCACGATTGCCGCAGAGCACTACGAGCAGATTGGATACCATGGCAGCCTTTCTTTCTTCATCCAAATCAACAACTTCATTTTCACTTAACCGTTCCAGAGCCATTTCGACCATGCCTACCGCACCGTCCACAATCATCTTCCGCGCATCAATAATCGCCGATGCCTGCTGTCTCTGGAGCATGACGGTTGCAATCTCCGGCGCATAAGCCAGATAGGTAATCCTCGCTTCAATAATCTCCAGTCCGGCCTCGGAAACTTTCTGCTGAATCTCATCACGGATTCGGGCTGCAACGATCTCACTGGAGCCCCGCAGGCTTCCTTCATCAGCAATACCATCGCCGGTCGTATCCACATTCGGTGCCACATCATACGGATAAATACGGACCACATTTCTCAGGGCACTGTCGCACTGGAGAGAAAGGTATTCTTTATAATTATCCACATCAAAAACCGCTTTGGCAGTATCAACCACACGCCACATAACTGCAATACCGATTTCCACCGGATTTCCAAGACAGTCATTAATCTTCTGACGGTTGTTGTTAAGGGTCATAATTTTTAAAGAAATCTTTTTATTTCCTCCCTCAATACTGGCTGCATCACCGCCTATTGTCAATGACAGGGATGATTTTTTATGACCGCTGTCCACATCCCCGCTCTGATTCAGATGGGTTTTCGCCGCCGGGTTGACGCAGGAACAGAACGGATTGACAAAATAAAAGCCTTCCCCTTTAATGGTTCCCACATACTTGCCGAAAAGGGTGAGTACAAGGGCTTCCTGAGGTTTTAAAACCTTCAGTCCGCAAAAGGGAAGCCAGCCGATAACAAGCCATACAATACTGATAATCAGCAGTACCGGGGGCTTTCCTGCGTCAACCATAAATCCCCCCGCAATACATCCGCCAATGGCTGCCAGATAAAGAACAACCGTTATCAGCAGAGCAAGCATTCCTTTTTTCTTATTGAGTAATACCTTCTCTTTCATAACTCATACGCCTCCTCTTTTTTATATTCTTTTGATATCAATATGATATCATATCATTTGCCTTTTGTAAAGACAAAAGCAAATCTTTTCTGTGAAAAATATAATTCTTGCTTTATATTTCCATTTCAAGTATATTATAAGAATAAGGGGTTGCGGACTAGGATTTATATTTTGGAGGTATGTTTATATGGACGTAAAAAAAATCTACACCTTAAGTAATGGCGTTGAAATCCCAGGTATTGGTTTTGGAACCTGGCAGGCCAAAGACGATGCTGCTGTCAACTGTGTGAAAGCCGCCCTTGAAGCCGGTTACCGTCACATTGATACAGCAACACTGTACAGAAACGAGGGCAGCGTTGGACAGGCCATCGCTGAATGCGGTCTGAAACGCGAAGATGTTTTTATCACAAGTAAATTATGGAATTCCAAACGCGGCTATGATAAAACTATGGCAGCTTTTGAAACAACGCTGGAAACCATGGGCCTGGACTATCTGGATTTATACCTGATTCACTGGCCTGCAACGCCGCATCATTTTGAAAACTGGAAAGAAATCAATCTGGATACATGGAAAGCGATAACCGAACTGTATAAAGCCGGACGCATCCGCGCGATCGGTGTCTCCAACTTCCTGCCTCATCATCTGGAACCACTGATGCAGACAGAAGTACAGCCGATGATCGACCAGATCGAATACCATCCTGGATATCTTCAGCAGGAAACTGTGGATTACTGCCAGGCAAACGGCGTTGTGGTTGAAGCATGGAGCCCGCTTGGCAACGGCCAGGTATTAAACGATGCATTCCTGGCATCCATCGCTGAAAAATATGGTAAGAGCGTGGCACAGATCTGTATCCGCTTTGCTGTTCAGAACGGTATTATTCCTCTTCCGAAATCTGTAACACCATCCCGTATCGCATCGAACCTTGATGTTTACGATTTCCAGATTTCCGATGAGGATATGAAAGCTATTGCAGCTATGCCTCAGACCGGATTCTCCGGATGGAATCCAGACGAAGTGGATTTCTAAAAACGAATACATAACAAAATACCGCCCCGGAACCTTTAACTGCTCCGGAGCGGTATTTTTTTAATTCATTTTTTATTTATTCAGTTTCGCTGCTGCTTTTTCCTCAATCTTAGCTTTTGCAACATAGGCTCTCACATGTGTGCCTGTGCCGATAATTCCGGCCTCGTCCCGGGCTTCAAAGGAAAATGTCACCATCTTCTTTTCCACTTTTTCAACTTTTGCGGTACATGTGACCTTCATCCCTACCGGTGTCGGTGAAGAATGGGTAATATCCAGTGTCACACCAACGCTGGCTTCCCCTTCTTCGCTGGCCTGATTCATACATAAGAAACATGTTTTTTCTGCCAGAGCCACAAGAACCGGTGTGCCGAATACATTCGGAGTGCCCGGAACAGCGCTTGCTGCAGTCATATCCTCTGTAACCACCTGTTCACATGTAAAGGTTGTATTTAATAATTGTTCTTTTTCCATCATTTTTTCTCCTGTTTTCTGGAATTTTCCTGAACGGCTTTCTCTGAATCTACTGAATAAAAGCTTTCAGAGATTCAAGTAATGTTCCCGGATTCTCACCATGCACCTGAATATTGATCGGCTTGCTTAAATCAAGGCTGAAAATACCCATGATGGATTTTGCATCAATCACATAACGGCCGGATACCAGATCTACATCGCCGTCATATACGGCAACAATGCGGTTAAATTCTTTAACATCTTCAATACTCTGTAATAAAATCGTTGCTTCTTTCATTTTAAATTCCTCCTGTCAAATCTGAATCAACTCATAGGCATCAGTTCCAAGTCCCAGCGCCTTCGCATGCTCCAGGCAGCTGGTCCAGTTTGTGTCCGGGAATACATCGGTGAAATGGTCATCATGAACATGCTCCACCTCATCCAGAACACTGCCCTTGCAGACCGGCTGTTTATTGACCGCATCCGCACAGGCTCTATCCAAAGCAACCGGATCAAAGGATGCAAACATCCCAACATCCGGAACAATTGGCGCATCATTCTCTCCATGACAATCGCAATACGGTGACACATCCATAACCAGACTGATATGGAAATGAGGACGTCCGTCAAGCACTGCCTTTGTGTACTCCGCCATCTTACAGTTTAAAATATCATTGGATTCATCCGATGCCGGACGTACCGCATCCATCGGACAGACGCCGATACACCGTCCGCATCCGACACACTTATTATGATCAATGGATGCCTTCTTATCCGCTATCGTAATGGCATCATGGGCACATACCTTTGTACACTGTCCGCATCCGATACACTTTCTTTCGGACACCCGTGGCTTTCCGGCACTGTGCATCTCCATCTTTCCGGCCCTTGAACCACAGCCCATGCCAATATTTTTAATGGCTCCGCCGAACCCGGCAGCCTCATGGCCCTTAAAATGATTCAGGGAAATAACCACGTCCGCATCCATCACGGCCCGGCCAATCTTCGCTTCCTTCACATAGGTCCCGCCTTCCACCGGAACAGAGACCTCATCAGTTCCCTTCAGACCATCCGCAATAATAATATGGCATCCGGTTGAAAATGGTGAAAATCCGTTGACATATGCGCTGTCCAGATGATCCAGAGCATTTTTTCTGCCGCCCACATACAGTGTATTACAGTCCGTAAGAAATGGTTTGCCGCCAAGGCTCCGGACAAAATCAACCACCGTTTTGGCATAATTCGGACGCAGATAGGCCAGATTTCCCGGCTCACCGAAATGAATCTTAATCGCTGCATATTTTTTATTAAAATCAATAGTATCCATACCGGCGGTCTTCATCAGCCGCACCAGCTTCTGCTGAATATTTTCTTGAACCGTCGCACGAAAATTCGTAAAATAGACTTTTGATCTCTCCATTTTTTTCCTCCTGAGTTTACTCTGCTCCTTCAATTCTAATACGCCGCAAAAAAGCTGTCAATCGATTTCTTTCTTGATTTCGCCTAATGTAAATGATATGATAAAGCGTAGTTACTTACCATAAACTATGATGAAAGGAACATGAAAAATGACAGTCAATGAAAACGCATTAAAGCTTCACGAAAAATGGCAGGGAAAAATTGAAACCACTTCCAAATGTCCCATAAAAACCCGGGAAGACCTGGCTCTGGCCTATACGCCGGGTGTGGCGGAACCCTGCAAAGTCATTTCAGAAAATAAAGATACTGTCTACACATATACAAGCAAGGCCAACACTGTCGCCGTTGTTTCCGACGGTTCTGCCGTTCTTGGCCTCGGCAACATCGGTCCTTATGCCGCCCTTCCTGTTATGGAAGGAAAGGCTGCCCTTTTTAAAGAATTCGGTAATGTCAATGCTGTCCCGATCTGTCTGGATACCCAGGATACTGAGGAAATTATTGAAACCGTGATTCGTCTTGCACCGGCCTTCGGCGGTATTAATCTGGAGGATATTTCCGCACCGAGATGCTTTGAAATTGAAGCCCGCCTGAAAGAGGCTTTGGATATTCCGGTTTTCCATGACGACCAGCACGGTACGGCCATTGTTGTCCTGGCCGGCGTGATGAACGGCCTCCGTCTGACCGGAAAGAAAAAAGAAGACTGCCGGGTAGTTGTCAACGGTGCCGGTTCTGCCGGTGTTGCCATCAGCCGCCTTCTCTTAACCTTCGGTTTCCGTCACCTGACCATGTGTGACCGTTTCGGAATTATCTCCAAAGATTATCCGGATTTAAACTGGATGCAGAAAAAGATGCTTCAGGTGACCAACCTCGAAAACCAAACAGGTACTCTGGCCGATGCCATGAAGGGTGCCGACATATTTGTCGGCGTTTCCGCTCCGGGCATTGTCACCCCGGAAATGGTCGCATCCATGAATAAAGATGCCATTATGTTCGCCATGGCCAATCCGGTACCTGAAATCATGCCGGATCTGGCCCGTAAAGCAGGGGCCCGGGTTGTCGGTACCGGACGTTCCGATTTTCCGAACCAGATTAACAATGTTACTGCCTTTCCTGGTATTTTCCGCGGCGCTTTGGAAGGGCGCGCCCGTCAGATTACCGATGCGATGAAACTGGCCGCCGCATCAGCCCTTGCCGGCCTTGTATCCGACGAAGAACTCGGAGAAGAATTTATTATGCCGGACCCATTTGATCCGCGGATTGTCGATGCTGTCGCCCAGGCCGTCAAGGATCACATTTCCCGATAAGATGCCGTCCGACTACAAAGAGGCCCTGAAATTATGGCACGGGAAACCTTATAACTCTCTGAATCACTATCTGCAGGCCCGTTTCGGTGAGAAAATTTATAAAATTGCTCTGAACGGAGGGTTTACCTGCCCGAACCGGGATGGAAATCTTGGAACCCGGGGATGTATTTTCTGCAGCGCCGGAGGTTCGGGAGACTTTGCCGGAGACAGGGCTCTGGATATATCCCGCCAGCTTCATGAAGGAAAAAAACTTCTTTCGGAGAAAAATGCCGGTTCCAGGTATATTGCCTATTTTCAGGCATTTACCAACACTTACGGTCCGATAGAACGGTTAGAAAAGCTCTATTCCGAAGCGATTGCCGCTCCGGAAGTTGAAGTTCTCTCCATCGCCACCCGGCCGGACTGCCTTTCTCCGGAAGTTATTGAGCTTTTAGAAGCACTCAATCAGATAAAACCGGTCTGGATTGAATTGGGATTGCAGACCATTCACGAAAAAACCGCCCGGTTCATCCGCCGTGGATACGGGCTGGACACCTTTACAGATGCTCTGGCCCGTCTTCAAAATGCCGGTATCGAAACAATCGTCCATACGATCCTTGGACTCCCCGGCGAAACCGCTGAGGACATTATAAAAACCCATTTGTTTCTTGCAAAGCTGCCGATTCAGGGAATTAAGCTCCAGCTGCTCCACGTTCTGAAAGGGACCGATCTGGCCGATATTTACACAAACACCCCCTTTCATATTTTTTCCATGGAAGAATATACGGATTTAGTGATCCGGTGTCTGGAGGTCCTTCCACCGGACATGATTATTCACCGGATTACCGGTGACGGACCAAAAAACCTGTTAATGGCTCCACTGTGGAGCGGACATAAAAAATTGGTTCTCAACACGATTCATCATGAATTCAAAACCCGCAGCACCTGGCAGGGACGGCTCTGTCATTAAAGCCGCCCTCCTCCTGCCCAAATTATGAAAGGATACGTTCCATGATTGCAGATCCATCCACCTTATATAAATTAATCATTTTATATATTTTAGACCATTCCGAATTTCCGCTGACAAATTCCCAATTGTGTGAATTTCTCCTGGATAATGGCTATACGACATATTTTACGATTCAATCTGCCATTTCGGATTTGCTGGATGCCCAGTTCATTTCTGTCACCCAGAAAAATAACAGTTCTTATTACCGTCTGACCGCTGCCGGAGAAGAAACTCTGGAAGCCTTTGATTCTTCAATTTCCGATGGTATTAAAAACGATGTTCAGAATTTTCTTGAAGAAAAGCATCAGGCCCTGCGCCAGGCCAATGAGGTTACAGCCACTTATGTGCCGAAAAAAAACCAGGAATTCGATGTAGAACTTTCTTTAAAGGATAAAAAAGACATTCTGATGAACCTGCGTCTGACTGTACCTACAGAAATCCAGGCAGAACATATCTGTGACCACTGGCATAAAAAAAGCAATGAAATCTATGATTATCTCATGACTTCACTGCTTACCAAATAGCCGAATTTTTAAAAGGGATTGGAAATCTGAAATTTTCCAATCCCCTTTCTATTTATCGATCCCACTTATCACAAAGACTGTTAATCTGATCCGCAAATTTCGCCAGATCTTTATTGGCACCGCCTTCGTTATGATGAATCACGGCCATTAACCGTCTTCCTGCAGCAACCAGACGTTCAAATACCGAAGAAGCCTTTCTTGCTGCCGCCTTCCTGGACTTCCGTACAGGAACTGCCTCTACAACGCAGCTATTATCTGTCAGATCAAAACTCGTGCCGCTATAAGGGGCCACGGCATCATAGCCGTACTCATTTTTCAGACATTCCGTAAAAGCATCGCAGACCGACGCCTCGCCGTGTACCACAAAGACCCTCTCCGGCTTCTGTTTAAATCCCTGAAGCCAGTCGATCAATCCCTTCTTATCCGCATGACCGCTGATTCCCGCAAGCTGCTCAATATGGGCTCTGACTTCAATCGTTTCTCCGAAAAGCTTCACTTCCGGCAGCCCTTCCACCAGCGCCCGGCCCAGGGTTCCATTGGCCTGATAGCCGACAAAAAGTATAGTACATTCCGGCCGCCACAGATTATGTTTCAAATGGTGACGGATCCGTCCGGCTTCACACATACCCGATGCAGAAATAATTACCTTTGGATGATTCTCAAAGTTGATGGCTCTGGAATCATCACTGGTCACTGAAGTTTTTAACCCCTGGAAAGATATCGGATTAATCCCCTGATTCACCAGCTCCATGGCCTCTTCATCAAAGCATTCGTAAATATTCCGGTTAAAAATCGTTGTCGCTTCGATGGCCAGCGGACTGTCCACATAGACTTCGAAATTTTCATGGCCGACAATCCGGTTTTCCGCCTTAATCTGCCGTATAAAATAAAGCATTTCCTGAGTACGCCCCACAGCAAACGAAGGAATAACAACATTCCCGCCCCGGTCAAAGGTTGTCTGGATAATGCGGCTCAGTTCTTCCACATAATCCGGCCGTGTCTGACCGTGGGAACGGTCCCCGTATGTTGACTCAATGATCACATAATCCGCTTCCTCCACACGGGAAGGATCCTTGATCAGCGGCTGGTGCATATTGCCAACATCACCTGAAAAAACAAGTTTTTTCTGCAGGCCGTTTTCATTGATCCACACCTCGATACAGGAGGATCCGAGAAGATGTCCCACATCAATAAAGCGGATCCGGATTCCCCGGCATACATCGATGATTTTATTATAATCACATCCGGCAAACTGCTCAAGCACACCGGCTGCATCTTCCATGGAATAGAGCGGCACTACCTCCGGTTTCCCGGCACGTCTTCCTTTCCGGTTTTTCCATTCCGCTTCAAATTCCTGAATATGGGCGCTGTCACGAAGCATAATGTCACACAAATCCTTCGTTGCATTTGTCGTAAATACAGTTCCCCGAAAACCTTCAGCATATAACAGCGGAAGTAAACCCGAATGATCAATATGGGCATGGGTCAGAAATACATAATCAATTTCTGCAGCCGCTGCCGAAACGGGCTGATTTTCAAAAAAATCTTCACCCTGTTCCATCCCGTAATCAATAAATATCTTCTTTCCGCAAGCCTCCAGATAATGGCAGCTTCCCGTCACTTCATGGGCAGCTCCTGAAAATGTCAAACGCATAATAATACCCCCATTTCTTATTATATATCATATACGAAATGGGGGATAATTACCATAAATTTTTTATTAAATTTCGAAATTCAGTGCATATTGCTCAATTAACTCCCAGATTTCATCTCTCCCCTGCTTACTCAGTGAGGAAAAAGGAATCATCGGTGTCCCTTCGGTAACATTCAGTCCCACCCGGATCTGTTTCAGGTGTTTTGGCAGCTGACTGCGTTTCAGCTTGTCCGCTTTGGTTGCGATAATTACCGGATTAAAGCCCTGTTCCACAATCCAGCGATACATATGCTTATCATTTTCCGATGGATCGTGGCGGATATCGATCAGGAGGAAAACCAGCCGAAGCTGTTCCGATGTATGGAGATAGCCCTCAATCATTTTTCCCCATTTCGCTTTTACCGCCTCAGAAACCTTGGCATAACCATATCCGGGAAGATCCACAAAATAAACTTCCTCATTAATTTTATAAAAATTAATGGTCTGGGTCTTTCCCGGCTGCTGAGATGTACGGGCATAGGATTTCCGGTTCATCAATGCATTAATCAATGAGGATTTCCCAACATTGGATTTTCCGGCAAAAGCTACCTCCGGCAATGTGTTTTCCGGCAGTTTGCTCGTCACACCGCAAACCGTTTCAAGATTTACATTTTTTATAACGTGCATAGCTTCCTCCTTTTGTTTATGCCTCCTGCTCCGGTGTCTCTACAAGGGCTGTTTCCAGAACATCCTTCATGCTTTCCGCATAAACAATTTCCAGTCCTTCGCAGATTTCCCCATCCATTTCTTCGACATCTTTACGGTTCTTCGCCGGAACGATAACCGTTTTTATTTTAGCTGCCTTCGCTGCAAGAATTTTCTCTTTCAGTCCGCCAATCGGCAATACCCGGCCCCGAAGCGTGATTTCTCCGGTCATCGCTACACTGGCTTTGACCTTAATATCTGTAATGGCAGAAATCATCGCTGTCGCCATGGTTGTCCCTGCTGACGGTCCATCCTTCGGCACAGCGCCTTCCGGAATATGGATATGCATATCATGGGTATCAAAAAAATCCGGTGGGATATGATAGGTCCCGCTCATGGACCGGATAAAGCTGATGCCCGCCCGGGCGGATTCCTTCATCACATCACCAATCTGTCCGGTCAGTTCAAATTTGCCCTTTCCCGGAAGAATATTGACCTCTACAGACAAGGTCACGCCACCCACACTGGTCCATGCCAGACCGCGGACAATGCCGACTTCATCCCTGCTATTGGCCTCATCAAAGGTATAGCGTTCCTTTCCGAGATATTTCTCAAGGGTTTTCACACCAACCTTTACGTTTTTCTTATCCTCTTCAACAATTTCTCTGGCCGCTTTCCTGCAGATATCTCCGATACGGCGTTCCAGATTACGCACACCGGCTTCCCGGGTATAGTGCATAATAATCTTTTCCAGAGTTCTGTCCGTAATGGATATCTGACTCTTTTTCAATCCGTGGATTTTAATCTGTTTCGGAATCAGATGCTCTCTGGCAATATGCATTTTTTCATTTTCCGTATAACTGCTGACCTCAATGACCTCCATACGGTCAAGAAGGGGTCTCGGAATGGTGGACAGTGTGTTAGCGGTGGCGATAAACAAAACTTCAGATAAATCAATCGGAAGTTCAATATAGTTATCCCGGAATCTGGAATTCTGCTCCGAATCCAGCACTTCCAGAAGGGCTGAAAATACGTCCCCTTTGTAGTCATTGCTCGCCTTGTCCACCTCATCCAGAAGCATCAGAGGATTTTTAACGCCGGCATTTTTCAGCGCCGAAGCAATACGTCCCGGCATGGCGCCGACATAGGTTTTACGATGCCCCCGAATTTCCGCTTCATCCCGGACACCCCCAAGGCTGATACGCACGTACCGTTTATCCAGTGCCCGGGCAACCGACCGGGCAATAGAGCTTTTTCCTGTCCCCGGAGGTCCAACCAGACAAAGGATCGGACTTTCCCCTTTGCCGGTCAAAAGGCGTACTGACAGATATTCAAGGATACGCTCTTTGACCTTTTCCAAACCATAATGATCCGCGTCAAGAACTTCCTGTGCCTGTTTCAGACTGACCTTTTCTTCATCCTTTTTATCCCA
>DBGCEW010000199.1:0-5244 GCA_048357495.1 Frisingicoccus sp. | reverse complement strand
TTGGGTAAATGAAGGAAATAAAATCAAAGATATCAAAGATTTAAGCCTCTACATCAAACCTGAAGAAAACGCCGCTTATTATGTAATTAACGATGACATCTCAGGCAAAATTGACTTACAGTAATACATATATCGGGCAAACCCCTGGAGAATAAAATTCCCCAGGGGTTTTTAATTGAATTTCTTCTGTGCTTTATACGATTTCTCCAATTTCAGGCACTTCATTGGAAGCATCCAGTGTGAACCAAAATTCCACACCGTCTTCATGATTCTGAACACCGCACTGCTGTCCAAGGCGCTCCATTGTTGCCTTAACGATAGACAATCCGACACCGCTTCCGCCATATTCCCGTGTCCGGGCCTTGTCCACTTTATAAAATTTGACCCAAATCTGATCAATGTCTTCCTGAGGTATACGAGCACCCGTATTAAATACAGAAATCCTTGCCTTTCCTGCCTCCCGGGTCACTTTAACCTCGATGATCCGTTCACCGTCTACGTGATTTAAGGCATTGGACATATAGTTTGTAAAAGATTCTTCAATCAGATAGACGTCCCCCCACACATAAACCGGCTGACTATCATCAAATTTTAATACAGCCTCCTTCTGACGGAAAAGAATTTCCGCATTGGACAAAATATTTCCAATCGTAGCTACGATGTCAAAATGTTCAATGCTTAATGTTTCCGTACCGAATTCAATCTGATTCAAATCCAGAAGCTTCTTCACAAGAACGTTCATCTTTGAGGCTTCATCCATAATAACTTCGCAGTAAAACTCTCTGCTTTCTTCATCATCATTAATATTTTCCTGCAGCCCTTCGGCATACCCCTGTATCAGCGCAATCGGTGTTTTCAGCTCATGGGACACATTCGACAGAAACTCTTTGCGCATTTCATCAATCTGAACCTTCTGATCCAGTTCTCTTTTAAGCTGGGCATTCGCCCCCTTCAGTTCACCCAGAGTCTTTTCCAGTGTTTTTGATAACGTATTGATGCTGTTCCCCAATACGCCGATTTCGTCTTCGGATTCTACCGGATATTTTTCCTCAAAATCCAGATTTGACATTTTTCGGGCAATTTTAGCCAGATCCAAAATCTTACCTGTAAAACGCCGGGAAATAAAAAGCATAACGACAAAGCTGAAGCAGCTCACATAAATCGTCACATAGATAAAAAACTGATTGGATATCTGGGCGCTTTCTTCAATACTCTCGATCGAAGAACGCAGCATCACGTAATCCCCGTTATCCAAAGCGCCGATCAAATAAATGTAGGATAAATTCAAACGTTTAACAAGCACCCGCTGCATGGAATACTTTTCGCTCTCACTGAGAATGTCTGTCCGTTCATCCGACTGGATATAATCCCGGTAAATTGCAAAATTTTCCACATCATTATCCTCCGAAGAACTCGTTCCGCTGGAGGAAAATAAAACCTGCATATCATAAACAGCCTGCTGGTTAATGATCCGTTTATTTTGAATCCGGTACAACAGAATAGAAATGTTATTATTCTGGCTCAATTGTTCCATCGACAGCTCCAGATCCAGAAAGTTTGCCAGAGCCGAAGGGCCGTCGCCTTCAAACCACTGATAGAGATCTGTATCCGTTTCATCAGAAGCATCTTCTTCGCTGCCGACAACACCAAAGGTATTATACATCTCGTTAATGCGGTTATATACACTGACCAGCGTCCGCTGTTTTCCAGAAATATAATAATCCACAAGAAAAAAATTATTAACCAGTACGGAAACAACCATGGTTAACAATACCGCAGCCAACAGAGTCACTGACAGTTTAACCTGTAATGATTTATTCATAAAATGCCTCCGTTAGTCTTTCCCCACTTCAAATTTATATCCCATGCCCCAGATGGTTTTAATGTATTCGCCTCTTTTTCCCAGCTTATTTCTCAGCTTTTTAACATGGGTATCTATGGTTCGCGCATCGCCAAAATAATCATAGTTCCAGACATTATTCAAAATCCGTTCTCTGGACAGAGCAATGCCCTGATTTTCAATAAAATAGGCCAGTAATTCAAACTCTTTATAGCTTAATTCCACAAGCTCCCCGTCAACCATAACCTCATGGGCATTTTTATCCATCGTAATATCGCCGATATGGATACTTCCATCATCATTTCCGCCATTGCTTCTGCGGAGAATTGCTTCAACCCGGGCCACAAGAATTTTCGGACTGAAAGGCTTTGTCACGTACTCGTCCACCCCAAGCTCAAATCCGAGAAGCTCATCCCGTTCATCTGCCTTTGCTGTCAGCATAATAATCGGCACTTTTGAGGTCTTCCGTACTTCACGGCAAACCTCCCAGCCATCCATCTTCGGCATCATCACATCGAGTATGAGTAAATCAATATCCTTATGTTCATAAAAAATATCCATGGCTTCCTCGCCATTTCCCGCTTCCAATACGGCATAATCTTTTTTAGTCAAAAAATCCCGCACCAGTTTACGCATACGGCTTTCATCATCAATGACCAGAATTTTATAATGTTTCATAACGCATCTCCTTCCGGTTAATCTGCTAATTATTATATATAATAATTATGACCATCCTGTGAAAAAATCTTTTATATATAAAATTATTTAAAAATCTTTAATCTCTCGACATTTTATGATATAATATCCAGAAAAATATGTATGAGGTGAAAACAGTGAAATTACTTGAAGATAGAATTCTTTCAGAAGGCAGTGCACTCAGCGACTCCGTACTGAAAGTCGATGGCTTTCTGAATCATCAGGTTGACCCGGATTTAATGGAAGAAATTGGAAAGGATTTTTATGACCACTTTAAGTCCTTTGGCATTACCCGTGTCCTGACAATCGAAAGTTCCGGTATCGCACCTGCGGTATATACTGCCCAGGCATTAAAGGTGCCGATGGTTATTCTCAAAAAGCAGACTTCCAAAATTTTGAATGGACAGGTATTCCAGACAAATATCACTTCTTTTACAAAAGGAACCAGTTATGAACTGACCCTTTCCAAACATTACATCAACAAAGAAGATAAAGTGCTTATTATTGATGACTTCCTTGCCAATGGCGAAGCCGCTTCCGGTGCTGCCCGCCTTGTACAGATGGCCGGTGCCACGGTTTCCGGAATCGGTATTCTGATTGAAAAATCGTTTCAGAATGGCCGGACCAAACTTGATGATGCCGGATTTCACGTTTATTCTCAGGCCCGGATTTCACGTCTCGGCGAAGGTATCATTGAATTTTTAAAAGAAAACGAATAATTTAAAGGAGCAGATTTTCCAACAGAAAACTGCTCCTTTAATTATTCTCCATTATCTGGATGTCAGTTGATCAATAAATCCATCCATATAGGTATTATCAAAATCTTCAATTGCACCTGCATCGCACAAAGAAGCAATCTCCGGAATCATCGGCAGTGATACATACGCCGGAATATCCAGTTCCTTCGCTGTTTCTTCACCATGGCCTTCACCAAAAATATAAATCTTTTTGCCACAATCCGGACAGGAAATATAACTCATATTCTGAACAAGACCAAGCACCGGAATATTCATCATCTGGGCCATATTATAGGCTTTCTTAACAATCATGCCAACCAGCTCCTGAGGTGAAGTTACAATAACAATACCGTCTACCGGCAGAGACTGGAAAACAGTCAGCGGCACATCACCCGTTCCCGGAGGCATATCCACAAGAAGATAGTCAATATCTCCCCAGACAACTTCGTTCCAGAACTGTTTCACAACGCCTGCAATGACCGGACCTCTCCAGACAACCGGAGTTTCCTCGTTATCCAAAATCAGGTTTACAGAAATGACCTTAATGCCTGTTTTTGTTTCAAATGGAATAATGCCGTCCTCAGTTCCGACAACCTGACCATGAACACCGAAAACCTTCGGAATCGATGGTCCGGTAATATCTGCATCAAGAACACCTACTTTAAAACCGCGTTTCTGTAAAAGCACCGCAACCTCTGAAGTCACCAGAGATTTACCAACCCCGCCTTTACCGCTGACAATACCGATGACATGTTTAATATGGCTCTTGGCGTTGGCAGGGACATGAAAATCTTCTTCCTTTCTGGAAGCACATCCTTCTACATTGCATGAACTGCAACTGGATTCGTTACAAGATTCACTCATTTATTTCACTCCTTTTAATGTCATATTCAATAAGTATACTACACAAACAAAGAAAAAAACAGTTTTTATTGTTTTTTTAATGTTTTTTTGTTATACTGAAATTTAGTTTTTTAGAGGAGGAAGATGTATGTCATCAAATGTTCAAATGATAATTGCTATGGCAGCTTATATGCTGGTCGTTCTGGCGATAGGCTTTTACTATGGTAAGAAAAACAAAACTTCGGAAGATTATTTCCTTGGCGGCCGTTCTCTCGGTCCATGGGTTACTGCTATGAGTGCTGAAGCCTCTGATATGAGCAGCTGGCTTTTGATGGGACTTCCGGGAACTGCATACCTGACCGGCTTTGGCGATGCGGGCTGGACAGCTATTGGCCTTATTCTCGGCACATGGCTTAACTGGCAGTTTATTTCCAAACGTCTGAGAAAATACACCGAGGTCTGCAAAAACTCTTTCACTATCCCGGATTTCTTCAGTAACCGTTTCCGTGATGAAAAAAAGATACTTATGACCTTATCCGCCATTATGATGGTTATCTTTTTTACCGTTTATACCGCTTCCGGTTTCAAAGCCTGCGGTACTCTATTCGAAACCATTCTCGGACTGCCATATCTGCCGACAATGATTATCTGCAGTATTGTTATTATTCTGTATACTTCTGTCGGTGGTTTCCTTGCCGCAAGTACCACAGACCTGGTTCAGGGACTCTTAATGTCCTTCGCCATCCTTGTCGTTCTTGTTATGGGTGTTCAGGCTGCGGGCAGTGTTCAGACAATTATTGAACACGGACAGAGTCTTGAAGGTTATTTCAGTTTGCTCAATACCCATGATCCTGTAACGGGTAAAGCTGCCAGCTATGGTATCATCTCCATGGTTTCCGGCCTCGCATGGGGGCTTGGCTATTTTGGTATGCCTCATATTCTGGTCCGTTTTATGGCAATCAGCACTACAAAAGAACTTAAAAAATCTAAATCCATCGCTATGATCTGGGTTCTTATCTCTTTAATTGTTTCCGTTTTAATCGGATTTACCGGTGCGACAATTTACGCCGGAGAACTCGGCGGCGCCGGACAGGCATCCGCTGAGACAATTTTCATCCTGATGACAGT
>DBGCEW010000198.1:0-3049 GCA_048357495.1 Frisingicoccus sp. | reverse complement strand
GAAACCGGCAATATTTCCGGCGATTTTACCGGGGGAAAGGTTTGCAGAGACAGAAATGGCTGGTATATTCTCTGGGAAACACCGGATATGGATCAATGGCAGGAAAGCAGTGTTTATATTCAGGCGGACAGTGATTTTATCGGAGGCAATAATCTGACCATCGGGGTTGACGGCGCATCCGGTATTTATTTAAAGGCGGATTCTGCAGCGGCGGACAGGCCTTTTAATACAAGTCCGGTCAATGTTGCGGTTGAAGTGGAGGCTGTGGATACGAATCTTCCGGTAATGAAGGGGACGGACGTTTCGGATTCGGATTTCCTTCAGAAGGCATCAGTGAAGCTGTATAGTGTTTATGGTGAACTTTCACAGCTGCCGCTGAAAGCCCAGTGGTATCTGGTGACAACGGAAGGGGAACAGCCGGTGGGTGAAGGGCTTACCGCTGCGCCATACCGGCTTCCGGAAGATGAAGCGGCAACTTTGAATGAGGCGAAGGAATATGTGCTTAAAATCTATTATGATGGTGAAGCATCCACAAAAGAATCCCTGTTGAACAGCAGCGGTTATGAAAATGTGGTATCCGGGGATGAACCGATGGCTCAGGCATCTCTGAAAAATGAAATCATCGGCGGCCGGATTCTTGTGACGGTGCAGCTGGAGCAGCGGCCTTATCAGGATGGTGTCACGGCGTTCCATAATTTCCGGTTTAAACTTTATCGTTTTGACAGCCCGAATCAGGTGATTACAGACAGTACACCATATACGGAGTATGCGCTTGGGTTCGAAACGGCCAGCGATGAAGCGCGGAAACAGATCGAGATCAGTGATCTGGAGGAAGGGTGGTATACCCTTGTTCCCGAAATACCGGAAAGTCATTATGTGGAAAAGGAAGGACAGAGGACAGATAACTGTTATCCTTATGAACGGACAGGCAGCAGCGCCGGTATTGA
Organism: Frisingicoccus sp.; assembly: GCA_048357495.1. Taxonomy (GTDB): domain Bacteria; phylum Bacillota; class Clostridia; order Lachnospirales; family Lachnospiraceae; genus Frisingicoccus. The sequence continues at coordinate 2,102 of DBGCEW010000198.1, read as the reverse complement.
TTTCCACATTGGAGAGATTGTTGACAACCAGTACAGCTGGGAAATTATCCGGTATCAGGGTCAGGATGTGCAGGATCCTCTGGGTGATAATTTTTTCAAAGTGAATTATACCTATGCAGAAACCGTATATTCGGTGAATTACAAAAACAACCTGCCGGAAGGGGCTGAGCTTCAGGGACAGGAGCCGGTGGATACCGGGAAATATGCGCCGGGAAGTATGGTCAGTGTTTCCGGAAGTAATGGAATGACAGCGGAAGGCTGGCAGTTTGCCGGATGGGGGACGGAAGCCGGAGACGGAATTTATTCGGAAGGAGAAGAACTCTATTCGGACAGCTCCGTACATAATATTTCTGTGGAAAAACAGATAGAAATGACAAAAGACGGTCTTACTTTATATGGTCAGTGGATTCCGGTGTATACGGTAAATTATAACGGAAATACGAGTACCGGAGGAAATGTGCCGGTGGATACAGGGGGAACGGTGTATCCGGGAAAAAATGTGTATTATTCCGGAGACAGGGTTCAGATTCTGAGTCCGTCGGATCTCATCAAAGAGGATGAAGACGGTACGCGTTATGTATTTGACGGATGGTGCATGAATCAGGATGGTTCCGGCGAACATTTATATGAAGGAAGCTTTTCTGTTTCGGATTCCAATGTCACCCTTTATGCCCAGTGGAAAACCGTTAGTGCCGATACTTATGCCGTCAATTACATTGCAAGCCTTCCGGAAGGCACACGGATGACCGGAGTACTTCCAAAGGATGGTGAGAAATATGAAGCCGGCAGTAAAGTTACGGTACAGAATCAGGGAACTATTGCCGTGGAACATTACCGGTTTGCAGGGTGGTCTTTAAAATCCCGGGAGGATGCTTTGTACCAGCCGGGAGAAGAAATTTATGGAACCAAAGATATCGGAAATACAGTAACGAAAACGGAAGCGGTGATGGCAGAGGAAGGCCTGTATTTTTACAGCCGATGGATTCCGCTGTATCAGGTGATTTACCATGTCAATGCCGGAGGTGTTGAAGCGGTGCCGGAGGATACAAATGAATATGAAATGAATCAGATGGTTGAGATTTTATCCGGTGAGCGGATGCGGCGGGAAGGCTATCAGTTCATGGGATGGAATACCAAGCGGGATGGCAGCGGCCAGAGCTATGATAGCGGTCTGAAATTCAACATGCCATCGGAGAATATCGAACTTTATGCCCAGTGGCAAAAGATTCCGGAAACAAAAATTCCGGAAGAAAAGGAAGAGCCGGGAAAATTTGATAAAAAGATGACGGCACCTCTTGTTATTCTGTCAATTTTTGGTTTCCTGTGTATTGCGGCCTATGTCATTTATCAATGGTTCAGCCATAAGAAATCATAAATAGATACGGGGATAAAAACCTTCTGCTCAGAACATACTAGGATAAAAATATGTCTACGCAGGAGGTTTTTTATGTCAAAAGAGATTGTTCAGGTGATTGGCCGGGAAATTTTAGATTCAAGGGGAAATCCGACGGTAGAGGTGGAAGTCCTTGTTAAGGATGGCAGTCTGGGAAGAGCGATTGTGCCTTCCGGAGCATCCACCGGCATCTATGAGGCTCTGGAGCTTCGTGATGAAGATCCGGCGCGTTATGGCGGAAAGGGAGTTCAGAAGGCTGTGGCAAATGTCAGCGGTGAAATTTCAAAAGTGCTTTGCGGGGTAAATGTCACCTGCCAGGAAAAAATTGATAAAAGGTTAATGGAAGCGGACGGTACGGATTCAAAGCAGAAGCTGGGAGCCAATGCGGTTTTGGGGGCTTCTCTGGCCTGTGCCCGGGCAGGGGCCCAGTCCTATAATCAGCCTTTGTACCGTTATATCGGCGGTGTGGCCGGAACTCTGCTGCCGATGCCGATGATGAATATTTTAAACGGCGGGGCCCATGCAGATAACGGCATTGATTTTCAGGAGTTTATGATTATTCCGACAGGGGCAGGAACCTTTAAAGAGGCGCTCCGAATGGGCTGTGAAGTCTTTCATTCTCTTAAACATGTTTTAAAGGCCATGAATATGAATACGGCTGTAGGCGATGAAGGGGGATTTGCGCCAAATCTTTCCAGCAATGAAGATG
>DBGCEW010000197.1:0-3081 GCA_048357495.1 Frisingicoccus sp. | reverse complement strand
AAATCGAGTCCCGGCGCCTGATCATCTTCCCAGTCAAACTCAGGTATTTTAAATAAATGCACCCTTTCCCCGTGAACCGTCACCGAACCGATACTGTCCGGCACAGGTACCGGTGTTCCATCCTGCAAAATCTGATAACCATAATCTTCAGGATCTTGTCCGACCAGCGCCACCCCATAGGCATCTCCGAATTTCCACTCCGGTTTCAACCGAATATCTGTCCACGTTCCATCAGACAGCCGGTATATCCGTAACCGTTTGTCACTTTCCTTTAAAATATCTTTCGTCGGCCGTCTGTCCTTTGCTTTTTTTCTCTGAGCCACTTCAAATACAAGATTTATCTGTTTTTCCCCGACCCAGACACCGTACGCCCACGGTGTTCCTTTTTTTATTTTCCACTCCACACTTTTTCTCCCTCCAACTTTATCTTAATTTCTATTATAACATAATTCCAAAATAAAAAAGACAAAAAGCAGTATAAACTGCCTTTTGCCTTTAAATTTTCTGCTTTAATTCTGGGCTTCAATGCGTTCTGCCAGGTCATTCAGATACACCCACCGGTCCATCTTTTCTTCCAGCTCGGATTCGGTCTTTTCCTTTTCAAGGGTCAGTTCTGAAAGTTTCATGGAATTGGTTGCATTCGCCATCATCTCATGATCCAGTTTTTCAAGCTTTGCCTCCAGAGCAGCAATATCCTCATCGATGGTTTCAAATTCTTTTTGCTCTTTAAAGGTGAACTTGAGCTTTACAGGACGGTTCTGTTTCCACTCTTTTGAAGCCGTTTTCTTTTCCTTCTCCCCATCTCCCGATGCCGGACGCTTTTCAGACAATTCTGTCTGGCGGCGCTGTTTTGCCTCCAGATAATCGGTATAACCGCCTTCATACTGCTGAAGATGACCGTTTCCGTCAAACTCAAAAATCCGGTCCACAACGTTATCCAGAAAATACCGGTCATGGGATACTGTAATCACAATGCCGCTGAAAGCGTTCAGATAGTCTTCCAAAATCGTCAGAGTTGGAATATCCACATTATTGGACGGCTCATCAAGAATCAGAACATTGGCGCCGCTGACCAAAACCGAAAGCAGATAAAGACGCCGCTTTTCACCGCCGGATAATTTCGATACCGGGGTATACTGCATATCCGGCGTAAAAAGAAAACGCTCCAGCATCTGGGAAGCGCTGATCCGCCCTTCTTTTGTCTGCACATATTCCGCAATATCTTTAATATAATCAATCACTCTCTGATCGGTATTCATATCCGGTTCTTCCTGAGCCAGATATCCGATTTTGATCGTTTCTCCAACCTCTATACTTCCTGAATCCGGAAGAATCTCTCCGGCTGCCATCTTAATCAGGGTGGATTTCCCACAGCCGTTAGGTCCGATGATTCCAAGCCGCTGATTTCTCAGAACAATATAGTCAAAATCTGCCAGAAGCAGGGAATCCCCGTAGCTTTTGCGGACATGATGAAATTCAATCGTCTTTTTTCCCATTCGGGTTTCCACAGAATCCATCTCTACCATCTGCTCCGCTGCCGGAGCCCTGCCGTTTTTCAATGCCTCCAGACGTTCCAGACGGGCTCTCTGTTTGGTTGTCCGGGCACGACATCCCCGTTTTGCCCACTCCAGTTCCATGCGCAGCACACTCTGTCGTTTTCTCTCTGTTGCCAGTGCCATCTCTTCCCGTTCCGCCTTCAGTTCAAGGAATCTGGAATAATTCGCCTCATAGCTGTACAGATACCCATGGCTCAGTTCCACGATCCGGTTGGATACCTTATCCAGAAAATACCGGTCATGGGTCACCATTAATATAACCCCTTTGTAAGCCGACAGATATTCTTCCAGCCACTGAATCATCTCTTCATCCAGATGGTTGGTCGGTTCGTCCAGAAGGAGTACATCAAAATCCCCGGCTAAAACCTTCGCCATCGCTACCTTCCGCCGCTGACCTCCGGAAAGTTCATCCATCCGGATTTCATAATCATTCATTCCGAGTTTTGTCAGATTGCTCTGGACCATCCAGTCAGAAGCCGCTGTTCCGTCCATCGCATAAGAGGAGACCGTCGCATTTTCCGGAAATTCCGGATTCTGAGCCAGATAGGCGATCCGAAGCCCATTTTGCATAACAATCTGGCCTTCATCCGGTTCCTGCACGCCAGCAATCATTTTTAACAGGGTAGATTTTCCCGTACCGTTAATGCCAATAATACCGATTTTATCACCTTCCTGCACACCGAAGGAGACATCATCAAAAATCACCTTTTCTCCAAAAACTTTATGGATATGTTCAATATTTAATATATTCATCTGAGATACACCTCTTCATTTCATTTATACCATGAATTATCATAAATGATTTTTCATGGAACGTCAATCACCCCAAAAAGGGCTGCGTAAATAAATCTCATTTTCAGCCCCCGAATCCTTAAAAGTCCTTGCAAATTCCTTTTTTTTCGATACAATAGAAGATGTGTCATTTTAAAAGAATTATTAGATAAGAAAGGTATCATAAGATGATTAGTGCAAACAATGTAACTTTACGTTTGGGAAAACGTGCATTATTTGAAGATGTCAATATTAAATTTACAGAAGGAAACTGTTACGGCTTAATCGGGGCCAATGGCGCCGGAAAATCTACATTTCTCAAGATTCTTTCCGGAAGACTGGAACCGAGCAAAGGCGATATTACCATGAATCAGGGCGAACGTCTTTCCGTGCTGGAGCAGGACCATTACAAATATGATGATTATCAGGTGCTGGACACTGTAATCATGGGAAATGCCCGACTCTATGAAATTATGAAGGAAAAGGATGCCATCTACATGAAGGAAGACTTCACCGAGGAAGACGGTATCCGTGCCAGCGAACTTGAAGGCGAATTTGCCGAATTGAACGGCTGGGAAGCTGAAAGCGATGCAGCCATCCTTTTAAACGGCCTCGGCATCGAATCTGATCTTCACTATTCTTATATGCGTGACCTGGATGGCGGACAGAAAGTCAAGGTTCTGCTTGCCAAGGCTCTTTTTGGTAATCCGGACGTCCTGCTTCTGGACGAACCGACCAACCACCTGGACCTGGA
>DBGCEW010000196.1:0-24230 GCA_048357495.1 Frisingicoccus sp. | reverse complement strand
ACAACTCTCACCCTTATTCACCTTCTTCAAAAACTGCTTCTTTAAGTTCGCCTTCAACCTTTTCCACGTAAAGATGACCGTCCAGATGATCAAATTCATGGCACATAGCCCTTGCAAACAGACCGGTCCCCTCGATTTCGAACGGCTGCATCTCCGAATCCAGTGCTCTCGTTTTCACATAATCCGGACGTGTCACGATCCCGCTTTTTCCCGGGACACTCAGACAGCCTTCCTCCCCGGTCTGACTTCCACTGGTTTCAATGATTTCCGGATTAATAAATACATAAGGGCCTTCACCCACATCGATCACACAGATTCGTTTTAAAATTCCAACCTGAGGCGCTGCCAGACCCACACCGTTTTCATGATACATCGTTTCCAGAAGATCCCCGATCAAATCCTTCACCCTCGGTGTCATCTCTTTCACTTCTTTTGCAACCTTATTTAATACCGGATCTCCTTCAAATCTTAAATTTCTAAGCCCCATGCTTTTTTCCTCCATTTCAGTATAAATTTATCGGATTTATATCAAATTGTATATTTATCTGCTGTAAAAATCCGTCTTCGCGAATCATCCGCTGCCCTTCACTCCGGCACCGGAATAATCCCTTCATTGTTCCGCTTTTTATATAAATAACCTTACGGTATATATTTCTTTCCTTTGCCCGGAATCCGTCCGCCGGCGGAAGTATCCGGACATCTTCTCCCTTCATGCCCTGAGCCAGCATTTCCGCTGCCGTCTTTACAGTTTCCTGGTTTTCATGTTCCATCACTGCCACCATCATACATCCTGCCGGAGGGTAGTCCATCAATTTCCGGTAAAGGATCTCCTGCTCATAAAAGGCTTCATAATCCTGTTTCGCCGCACACACAATGGCATAATGCTCCGGCTGATAGGTCTGAATCAATGCCAGCCCCGGCTTTTTTCCCCGGCCGGCCCGGCCCGCCGCCTGAGTCAGAAGCTGAAAGGTCCGTTCTCCTGCCAGATAATCCCCGGAAAACATGGACAGATCCGCCGCAAGGACACCGACCAGAGTCACATTTGGAAAATCATGCCCTTTAACAATCATCTGAGTCCCTACAAGAATATCCGCTCCGCCTCCGGCGAAAGTTTTGAAAATCTCTGTCTGGCTGTTTTTCCGGCGCATTGAATCTCTGTCGGCCCGAAGTATCCGGGCCTTTGGAAAATGCTTCTCAAGCAGCTCTACAACCTTTTCTGTTCCCATGCCGAATGCACCAATATAAGGCGATGCACATTCCGGACATTTTTTCGGCATCGGCAGGCTTTTACCGCAATAATGACATCTGAGAATATTCCCCTCACTTTTGTGAAGGGTCATGGACACATCGCAGTGGGGACAGCGCACAACATAGCCGCAGCTTCTGCAGGAAATAAATCCGGCATATCCCCTCCGATTCAAAAAGAGCATCACCTGTTCTTTTCTTTCCAGTCTCTGACCTATTTCCTCCTGAAGTCTCCGGCTGAAAACAGAATAATTTTTCTGTTTCAATTCTTCCCGTAAATCAATGATACGGACCTCTGCCATCTTCCCACTGCCGGCCACCCGCCCGGACAACCGGTGCAGTCCGTAAATTCCGCAGCATGCCCGGTCATAGGACACAACCGACGGTGTTGCCGAGCCAAGCACCACTTTGCCGCCGCTCATGGCCGTCCGGCGAATGGCAACATCCATGGCATGGTATTTGGGTACCGTGTCACTTTTATAGGCGCCGTCCTGCTCCTCATCCAGAATTACCAGCCCAAGTCTTGGAAACGGCGCAAAAAGGGCGGAACGGGGGCCGATCATAATATCAATTTCCCCATTTTTTGCCTGAATATACTGGTCATACCGTTCCCCTTCAGACATTCGGGAATTCATGACCGAAACCCGGCTTCCAAACCGCCGGCGAAACCGGCTGATATTCTGATAGGTCAGGGAAATTTCCGGAATCAGGACAATGGCCTGCCTGCCCGACCGAATCACTCTTTCGATCAGAGCCATGTAAACTTCCGTTTTACCGCTGCCTGTCACGCCATAAAGCAGATGTACCGGGCGGCTGTCATCCCATATATCCTGCACGGCTTTCTGCTGCTCCCGGTTGAGGACAACCCGGGCTCCCTCAGCAGCACCTGCAAAGGGAATCCGATAATCCCGTTCTTCCTGAACACCAATCCAGCCATGTTTGATCAATGTCCTGAGGGCATTTTCCGGAGAAGGAACTTTTTTTCGAATCGTTTTTTCACCGATTCCCCGGTGTCCCCGGTCATCCAAAAACAATGCCAGAATTGCCGCACGGGACCCAAATCTCGGCTGTACGGCCAGGCGCTTCATCTCAGCCTCCGCTTCCTCCGCTGTAACCGTCAACCGGTAGACCTTCTGTGTGCCGCCCCTCACCTGACGTTTAACATTCAAAACGGTTTTCAAAGCCTGTGCCCGGGTACACCCATAGGCACGACTCATCCAGTCCGCCAGAGAAATCATCTGAGATTCCACAGTAATCCCGCCCTCTGCAAGCTTTTGGATTTCTTTTAATTTTTCCTTATCATAATCACTTTCATCGGAAAGTCCGACAACATAGGCCTTCACCGTCCGGTTTCCCCGGCCAAAGGGAACCCAGACCTGGCTCCCCACAGCGACTGACGTCTGGAGTTTCTCCGGTATAAGATACTGAAATACCCGGTCTAAAGCTTCCAGTGATATATCCACAATGACATCTGCGTATTTCATCCAACACCCTCCGATTCGATCAAATCCATAAACCATATACAAGAATACCGCAGATGAACCCGCGCCGAAAAAGGGCAGGCATCCCCGGTATCCTACGGTTCTTTATGAATTTTAATTATGCAAGAAAATCTTTTAATTTTTTACTCCGCTGCGGATGTCTGAGTTTCCGCAGGGCTTTGGCTTCAATCTGTCGGATGCGCTCACGGGTTACGGAAAATTCCTGACCAACTTCTTCCAGTGTTCTTGCCTTTCCGTCTTCCAGACCAAATCTCAGACGAATAACTTTCTGTTCCCTTTCTGTCAGCGACTGCAATGCCACTTCCAGTTCTTCCTTCAGCATCTCATCCGCCGCATGCTGCTCCGGCTGAAGCGTTGATTTATCCTCGATAAAATCGCCCAGATGGCTGTCTTCCTCCTCACCAATCGGCGTATCCATGGATACAGGCTCTTTGGAGATTTTAAGAATATCATCCACTTTCTCTACGGGAACACCCATAACTTTTGCAATCTCTTCAGAGGTCGGTTCCCTTCCGTATTCTGCCAGAAGCTTTCTGGAAACACGAATCGTCTTATTAATGGTTTCAACCATATGTACCGGAATACGAATTGTACGGGAATAATCGGCCAGTCCCCGGGTAATCGCCTGGCGAATCCACCAGGTTGCATAGGTACTGAACTTGTATCCCTTTGTATAATCAAACTTATCCACGGCTTTCATCAGACCGATATTTCCTTCCTGAATCAGATCCAGAAAACTCATGCCCCGGCCCACATACCGTTTGGCAATGCTGACAACCAGACGCAGATTGGCCTCTGTCAGATGTTTTTTGGCTTCTTCATCACCGTCACCCATCCGCTTCGCCAGTTCGGCTTCTTCTTCTGCAGAAAGTAACTGGATATTACCAATTTCTTTCAGATACTGACGTACCGGGTCCTCAATATTGACGCCATCGGGAACCGATAAATCGCTTTCCTCCACGTGAACTTCTTCTTCATCATCAATCAGGAATTCCGCATCGCTGTCATCATTGCTGACTCTGAGCACATCAATCCCCTTATTTTCCAGATAATCAAAAATATGTTCACTCTGTTCTACATCCAGCGCAAGACTGCTGAATGCATCCATAACTTCCTGATATTCAAGAACATTCTTTTTCTTTTTAGCCGCCGCTACTAATTCTTCCAGTTTTTTCGCAAACAATAATTTATTGTCTTCCATTCAAAATTCCCCATATCTATATTTTCTGCAGTACATATAAATTATAATGAATTTTTCTTCATATAACAATACGAATTGATAAATTTACCTGTAATTTCTTGTCTTTTTGTACGGAAAAAATGCCGCTGTTCTTTAATAGTACATAACAACCGGTGTCCCGACCTCGATATTATTAAAAATGATTTCAACGATCGAATAGGGTGTATTAATACATCCATGGGAACCATCTGTCAGATAATAATCACCGCCAAACTGACTCCGCCATGTCGCATCGTGAATGCCAACGCCTTTATACACCTGCATCCAGAAGCTTACCTCTGTTTCATAATCTTCACCGATCAGTTTTGTATTCCGAAGACGGTTTTCGATGTAAAACACACCGGAAGGTGTTCCGTGACCGGTGCTCATCGTTCCGGTTGTCACATCCGTGTCCGTTACAAGGCTGCCATTTTTATAAAACCACATATGCTGGGCTCCGAGATCGATCTCCACATAAGTATCGCCGATATCATTGCCTGTTTTCTGTCCCGGATAGGGATCCATAAAAAATACGGGTTCCCTTGTCACATCCTGTCCGGCAGCCAGATCTTCCATCAGCCGGTCTGTTTCGCCCTCCTGATCAATCTCCCAGCCGTAAGTACCGCCTTCGACGGTAATCCAGCCCCGGCTCGTCGAACAAAACTCCCGTTCGGTCCAAACCGTGTTATGCCGTTCGGCCAAATTTGCTGCAAAGGCGGCTACTTTTTCCCGGCTGACCTCATACGTGCTGTCATCCTTCTGTACCAGCCACGTCCGTATCTTTTCCGGACCGACCGTTTCTGTCTCGTATCTGAAATCATAGGTAATTGTCATATTGGAAAGTTTTTCAATGGCTTCCACTGAAGCCTTAATTTCCGGTGAATCCATTGTTATCTCAGGTTTCATATAACAATCCGCCTCTTCCAGATTCAGGCGCCCCTTTCCTCCGCGTACGGCTTCGTCAAGGGCCTCTTTTAATTTCTCGGAATCTATTTTATTTCCTGCATTTTCCGGGATAACTTCCGGACCGTTATCGGTATTTTCAATCTTCGCATCGGAAGGCTCCTGTATATCCTCCCGGGTAACGCAGTGGAGCTTTTCTATCCTCTGCCCGAATTTTTCCTCATCATAATTACCGGTCTGGCTTACTTCATAGGAATCCTCCGTAAAAATACCGATAAACCACAGAAAATTGTTTTGTTTTTTCTGAATCTGATAAACTTCCGGATAATCATAGTAAAATCCTATGTCTGCCCCCTGCAAAATTTCTTCGCTGCCATCTCTCTCTGTCAATGTCAGGGAATATTCAGGTATATCCGCTACCAGCATCCCGATAATTTCTTCTGCCGTCCTATTTGAACAGTCGATGCCATTCACATAAGTCCCCGGCAGGAAACGGGAAGAAAACCAGACACATATTCCGATATAAACCATCAGCAGCAATGAACCCGTTCCGATAGTTACACCTAAAATAACTTTCCTCTTTTTGTTCATCCAATTCTTCTTTCCAAATATCCTGTCAAAAGTTGAAATTATTCTTCTGTCGTTTCTTCTGTACTTTCTTCATCTGCAGCCTCTTCCGCCGCCAAAACCGGCCCATCGGTGATCTCTTCATCTTCACCGAGAATCTTCACGGCACCATTATAAACTTCATCCACCGCAATAGACAACGCTTTTTTTCCTTCGGCATCGGCCACCAGCGGTTCCGCACCGGCAATCAGCTGACGCGCCCGTTTTGCTGTGGCAATAACGATCGAATACCGGCTCTGCACAACCGGCTGTTCCCCTTCTTCAACCTCGCTGTTTACAACTTTAATTAAATCCGAATATGATGGATGCAACATAACTTATTCTCCTTTCTTATATACGGAAAGCCCCTGGGAAAGTTCCCCGATCAGCCCGCCGCAATACACAGCCCGCTTTTTCTCATCTTCAATCAGATGATGAATCGCCGCCGCACACTCAGCTACTTTATTTGTTTCATTAACGACAATATAATCGTATTTTTCCATATAGGTCACTTCTTCAGCCGCTCTGGATAATCTGGAAGCAATGACTTCATCTGTCTCTGTACCGCGTCCCCGAAGCCGGCGTTCCAGTTCCTCCGCCGTTGGCGGTGTCACAAAAATCAAAAGCGCCTCCGGGCAACGTTCCTTTACTTTCAGCGCTCCCTGCATCTCTATTTCAAGAATCACGGAAACGCCCTGTTCCAGCTTATCAAAAACAAACTCCTTCGGTGTTCCATAATAATGCTCTACATAACGGGCATATTCCAGAAACCGGTCGTCTTCAATTCTCTGTTCGAATTCTTCTTTTTCAAGGAAGAAATAATGCTGCCCATGGTTCTCCCCTTCCCGGGGCTGTCTGGTTGTCGCCGAAACAGACAGGCAGTATTCTTTATCATAGGTATTCAATATTTCCTGAACAACGGTACCCTTACCGGCTCCTGAAAACCCAGAAATAATCGCCAGTATTCCCTGCTGTTTATTCATCTTCATCATCCTTACTTAAAACTTTGCCCTGAAAACGGTTTGCCAGCGTCTCCGGCTGAAGCGCCGAAAGCACCAGCTGATTGTTTTCCATAGCGATAACCGCCTTCGTGCGGCGTCCCTGGGTCGCATCAATGGCAATGCCCATATCTTTAGCGTTTTGAATCATCCGTTTAACAGGTGCTGAATCCGGATTGATAATGGCAATCATCTTATCCGCATTGACCACATTTCCAAATCCAATATTTATAAGCTTACCCAATTTCTTTTCTCTCCTGTCAGAAACTATTCAATATTCTGAATCTGCTCCCGGACTTTTTCAATCTCAGTTTTTAAGTTAATGGCACAATTGGAGACATCCAGATCATTGGCCTTGGACAAAATCGTATTCGCTTCCCGGTTCATCTCCTGCGCAATAAAATCCAGTTTTCGTCCAATGCCGCCGCCGGTGATCAAAGCCTCTCTGGTACTCTGTATATGGCTCCTCAGGCGGACAATTTCTTCATCCACACAGATTTTATCTGCAAAAATCGTTGTTTCCGTAATAATCCGGCTTTCATCAATCGTCGAATCACCAAGAAGCTCCTTTACTTTTGCCTCAAGCCGCTGCCGGTGTTCTGTCAGAATCTCCGGCGAACGCTTCTCTATGAAATCCACATCCGCAAGCATACCATCCAGCTTACCGATCAAATCATTCTTAAGATTCTCTCCCTCCGCCAGACGTGTCTGCACAAACTGCTCGCTGGCTTTCTGCAGCACACCCTCAAGCACCGACCAGAGTTCATCCTCATCGACACTTTGCTCTTCCAGAGTAAGAATATCCGGATACCGTGACAGAGAAGATGCCCGGACATCGTTCTCAATCCCGAACTGCTCACTCATTTTTTCAAGCATATGGACATACTGAGACGCAAGTTCTTCATTATATCTGAGGACCATATTATTCTCTGTATAATCCTCATAAGTAATAAACACATCCACCTTTCCCCGCTGGATGTACTTTTTCAGAAAATTCCGAATCGCCGCTTCAAAAATACTCAGTTTTTTCGGCATCTTAATATTCAAATCACAGTATCTGTGATTTACCGCCTTCATCTCCACCGTAATCTTCTGACGTTCATTGGCGATTTCGCTTCTTCCGAAGCCTGTCATACTTTTTAACATTTCACAGTACTCCCATCTTATTACTAACGTATGGTTATCTCTTTCCATAGTACGGCTATTGTATAACCATATCAATTTATTATAGTTCAAATCAAATCCTTCGTCAATAGTTTCTCCGACCCTCTCTTGTGTAACTTTATAATTTTTGATATACTTTTTTTGCACTTATTATAATGAATTTTTTTAAAGGAGAATAGTTATGGCTTTTGACGGCATTGTCATTTCCTGTCTCGCATGGGAATTAAATGAACGGCTCATTGACGGCCGGATCAATAAAATATATCAACCGGAAACAGATGCCCTTGTGCTTACCATAAAAAACAACCGGCACAATTACCGCCTGCTTCTTTCAGCCAGTCCCTCGCTGCCTCTGGCCTATATTACGGAAGATTCGGGAACAAACCCTATGGTCGCCCCGAATTTTTGTATGCTGCTGCGCAAGCATATCAGCGGCGGCCGGATTGCAGCCATTACTCAGCCGGCTATGGAACGCATTTTAAAATTCGAAATTGAACATCTGAACGAACTCGGCGACCTGTGTACAAAATTTCTTATTGTAGAGCTTATGGGCAAACACAGTAATATTATTTTCTGTCAGCCCGACGGCACCATTATCGACAGTATCAAGCATATTTCTCTCAATGTCAGCTCCGTTCGTGAGGTTCTCCCCGGACGCAGTTATTTTGTACCGAATACAATGAACAAGCTAAATCCGCTGACCATGGATTCGGATACTTTTATAAATACGGTTCTTTCAAAACCGATCTCCGTAGCAAAAGCGTTGTACACAAGTCTGACCGGGCTGAGTCCCCTGGTCAGCGAAGAAATCTGCCACCGCGCTTCGATTGATTCATCGATGAGCACCAGCGGTCTGACAGATCCGGAAAAGCTCCACCTGTACGGTACCTTCCACCGGCTTATCGAAGATATTTCCGAACACCGCTTTTCACCGGAAATTGCTTATCGCGGCAGGGAACCTGTAGAATTTTCCGCAATCCGTCTTTCCTGCTACAGTGACTGCCGCATTCAGCCATTTGAATCCATCTCTGATGTTCTCCGGACCTATTATGCCGAAAAAAATGCTGTCACCCGGATCCGTCAGAAGTCCCATGACCTGCGCCATGTGGTCGGCACAGCTCTGGACCGGACACGAAAAAAATATGACTTACAATTAAAGCAGCTTAAAGATACCGAAAAACGGGAGAAATATAAAATCTACGGAGAAATGATCAATACCTACGGCTATGATCTGGAAGACGGAGCCAAAAGCCTTTCCTGTATCAATTATTATACGGAAAAAGAAATGGTTGTTCCTCTGGATCCCCAGCTGACACCCCAGGAAAATTCAAAAAAATATTTTGAACGCTATGGTAAATTGAAACGGACCTTTGAGGCTCTGACGACCCTCACCGAAGAAACCCGTGAGGAACTCGAACATCTGGATTCTGTCAGCACCGCCCTGGACCTGGCACAGAGCGAAGGCGATCTGGCACAGATTAAAGAAGAATTGATCCAGTCCGGATATATCAAACGTCACACCGGCGGCAAAAACACAAAAAAACAAAAGCTGACCAGCCCGCCGCTGCATTACATCTCTTCGGACGGCTATCATATGTATGTTGGAAAAAACAACCTCCAGAACGAAGAACTCACCTTCAAATTTGCTTCCGGCGGCGACTGGTGGTTCCACGCCAAAGGCATCCCCGGTTCCCACGTCATTGTCAAAGCCGGCGGTGAGGAGCTCCCTGACCGGACCTTTGAAGAAGCTGCCCGCCTGGCTGCTTACTACTCAAAAAACCGGAACAGTGAAAAAGTGGAAATTGACTATATCCAGCGGAAACACGTTAAAAAACCAAGCGCCGGAAAACCGGGATTTGTCATCTATCATACCAACTATTCCATGATGATCTCACCGGATGTCGAAGGTATCGAACTCATTAAATAAAATCAGGCCCTTGAATTTTCTTTCCAAAAATTCAAGGGTCCCTTTTTTAACTCAGTATTTCCGCCACTTTGCCGGCCATCGCTTCTGCCAGCGCCCGATGGCCTTCCGGCGCCATATGCAAACTGTCAAAGGTTCCGGGCTTTGCCGTTTCAGAAGCATCCATAAATTCACAGCCGAACTGCTCCGCCACCAAGCGGTACCAGCGGGCCAGGCCTTTGGAATTTTCAATACTGGCTTTCCCGTCAAAAAATTCTGCAAAAGGCGAGGTCTCAATATCCGCGCCAATATGTACCGGTGACACAATCAGAATCTTTGCCCCGGTATTATGACACTGATACCGGAGATATCCCATGACACGCATCAGCATATTTTGAAGACTCCCTGCAATATCCCCTGCCGGGAGATGGAATTTCTTTTTTAAATCATTGCTGCCCAGCATAATAATCAGCAGATCAAAGGGATTCTGACTTTCCACCATTGGCAGAACATAATCCATTCCCTTTTTTGTCCCCCACTCCCATGGGTCTTCACAGGCAATCGTCCGCCCATTCTGTCCCTCTTCAATGACCTGATATCCGTCTCCGAGTATCTTCTGCATCCGCATCGGCCACCGGGTATCCGCATCATACCGTAATCGGGTCACCGGATCATACCCCCATGTATTCGAATCTCCAAAACATACAATCCTCTTTTTGTTTTCCATCCCTGTCTGCCTCCCTGCCCTCTGGTGGTAAAACAAACAGGCTGCGTCTCCGCAGCCTGTCCTGTTTTTATGAATTAAGCCAGAATCATTGCTGTTAAATCCATTGGATCTACCAGTTTTCCGTCTTTATAAACTCTCATATTACCGCTGGCAATTTCATCGATCAGAATGACTTCGCCATCTTTGCTGTAACCGAATTCAAATTTGATATCGTACAGCTCCATACCTTTTTTAGCCAGATCTTCAGCAACAACTTTTGTAATTGCCAGAGTCTGTGCCTTCATGCTGTCATACATTTCAGCGCTCATAACGCCCAGCGCAACCAGACCGTCTTTTGTTACCAGCGGATCACCCTTTTCATCATCCTTAAAGGTTGTTTCCACATAACCGCCTTCAAGCTTTGTTCCGTCTGCAATATATTCTCCATAACGGCGAACAAAGCTTCCTGTGGCAACCAGACGGCAGATAACTTCCAGTCCATGTCCGAAAACAGTGGCAGGAAGTACTTCCATCGTTGTATTGTCTACATCAGCACTCACATAATGTGTTTTAACGCCTGCTTCTTTCAGCATTTCAAAATAATATACAGATGTCTTCAGATTTTCTCTGCCGATTCCCTCAATTGTTAATCCAACTGCATTTTCGCCCGGATCAAATTTACCGTCTTTTCCTGTGCAGTCATCCTTGAATTTCAGCAGTACGTTGCCATTTTCCAATGCAAATACGTCTTTCGTTTTACCTGTGTAAATCTTTTCCATCTTCACTTGACTCCTTTGTTTTTTGAATTGATCTGAATTGCTACAGTGCGTTGCCACAATTCGACTACCTTTTATATGTACCACATTTTTTACGGAAATGCGAGCATTTTTTTCAAAAAAATGCAAAAAAAACCCGCAAATCCCCGTTTAATAATCTATACTAATAATCCTTGCAGCCAATTGGTTATAACTCACACCGGTCAGAGCTTCTGTCCTTTATTTTTACAGAAACATTCCCGAAAGACTCTGGAATGCCAGAAAAAGAATCATTCCATTAATAATCAGAGCCAGCCTGCGCACAGGCTTCACAGAAACCTTCTGTACAGAACCGTACAGTAAAAAGCCTGTAATGCCATAAGCGGCGCCGCCGATAACACACAGTGTTATCCCCTGCATTCCCCCTGCAATGCCCGTACACCATGGGAGAATGCCAAAGGCCGCCGCTGAAATCACCACATCCGCCGCCTCAATTTTCATTTCCCCCTGTACCAGACCCTGAATCACCCTGGCTGACAGAGAGATGAAAAGGACCATACCCATATCCAGCTTTGGCAAAAAAATCATCGGCGCAAAAATGCCGGCAAGCAGGTTCATACTGCAAAAAATCACCAACAAAACGATCAGCACAATACTCCCAAAACAGGGTTGTTTTTTCATAATTACCCCTCCCATTCTGTGGCGCCGGATGAAACATCCGCTCCCGTAACAAAGGCCACTGCAGAATTTATCCCTTTGGTCACGGCCTTTGAAGTTACCGTAGCCCCCGTAACCGCATCAATTTCCACACCCACCGTGACTTCACGGTTGACATCAAGAAATTGCTCTAAAAATTCACTTTTCGCTGCATTTTGTCCAAGCCCCAACGTCTCTTCAATCCGGGACACCATCATTCCCGCGACGCTGCCATCATTCCGGACCCCGGTCAAAAGAACAATATCGTTCACATACCCGGCAGTTGTTGTTTCGACAATATATCCGCCATTGCCTTTATAAACCCCGGTAATATTTGTATCCTCACCGGAATATTCCTCTTCGGTAAAATTTGTACTCCCGGGAAGTAACTGTCTATAGATTTCTTCCATAGCCCTTTGATGCGCCTCAGCGGCTGATGCTGAAAGACCAAACCGCATTCCCAGAAGAATCACTGCGGCAAAGGCAAGCACCATGATCGGTTTTATGAATTTTTTCATAATCTCTGACCTCCCTTAACCCTGCCAAAACGGCGTGGCTGTGTCATTTTTTCAATCCCCCAAACGGCAGCGTTCATTAACAGAATCGCATAAGTAACCCCTTCCGGAAACAGTCCGGTATAACGGAAAACAACGGTAAGCACGCCGCAGCCGATGCCATAAATAATCTGCCCTCCCGGCGTTACCGGAGATGTCGTATAATCGGTTGCCATAAAGATGGCCCCAAGAATCACACCGCCGGACAAAAGGCTGTACAGCATCCATGAAACAGGATCCAGTCCCTTTGAAAAAAACAATGTCAATACAGCAACGGTTCCCAGATAGAATACCGGAATTCTTACGGAAATCACCTGGCGCCAAACGAGATAAATGCCTCCGATCAGAAGGGCCAGCGCCGATATTTCACCAATACATCCGGCAACGTTACCAAGAAACAGCTCCGTCAGTGTCTCTTCCGGAAATGCCGGTATCTGCATATGGTGCAGCGGTGTTGCCGAAGTCACCGTATCCACCGGACTTCCCAGAGGCAATTTCTGTCCCATGGGAACAAACCGTGTCATCGCAGCAGGCACTAAAAGCATCAGAAAGGCCCGGGCAGCGAGAGCCGGATTAAACATATTTTTACCAATACCGCCGCTCATCCCTTTAACACCAACAATTGCCACCACACTGCCAAGCGCTGCGGCCCAGTAGGGAACTGAGGCCGGCAATGTCATCGCCAGCAAAACGCCGGTAACCGCTGACGAAAGATTTGAAACTGTATGATGCTGCTTTGTTACCATACAAAACAGTATTTCTGCCAGAACGGCAGCGGCAGCGGCCACCACAGTTACCAGAAGAGCTCGCAGGCCATGAACCCATATTCCCACTAAAAGCGCGGGAAGCAAAGCAATCAGTACATCCCGCATAATCGTCCGGGTACTGACTTTACTCCGGATATGGGGCGAAGAAGAAACCATCAGATTCATTGAACGTTTGCCTCCTTACATAATTTTTTTGCCCCTCTGAAGCTTTCGGTCAGAGGAAGTTTTCCAGGACATATATACGAACAGCAGCCACATTCAATGCAGTCCTGTATGTAGCCCTGTTCCAGAGCCTCCACTGCCTGTTCCGCTGCATACCGGAACAGATAAAGGGGCTGCAAATGCATCGGACAAACGGAAATACATCTTCCGCACCGAATACATTCCGGATGCTCTGTTTCTCCATTTTGACTGTCGGAAAGGCAAAGAATCGCATTGGTGCCTTTGATTACCGGAACCGACAGATCCTTCTGAGCCACCCCCATCATCGGCCCCCCACAGATAACCTTCCAGATATCTTCTGTCAGTCCGCCGGAAGCATTGATCAGATGCTCTAAAGACGTTCCCAGACGCACACTGAAATTCTGCGGCTCACGCACACCTTCTCCGGTCACTGTAACAATCCGTTCAATTAACGGTCTGCCTTCATAAACAGCACGAAATACCGCCGACATGGTGGCTACGTTAAATACAGCGCATCCCACATCTTTCGGAAGTTTCCCAAAAAGCACCTCCTGCCCCGTAACTGCAAGAATCAACTGCTTTTCTGCCCCCTGGGGATAACGTGTCGGCAGAACCGTCAATTCAATCCCCGGAAATTCCGGTAATAATTTCTTTACGGCAGAAATCCCTTTCGGTTTATTATCTTCAATTACGATCACTGTTTTTTCCGGCCGCAGTATTTGACGGCATATATCCACACCACGAAATACCTGTTCTGTAAATATTTGAAGCAGCATATCATCCGCTGTAATATACGGCTCACATTCGCAGGCATTAATCAGGAGTGTATCCACCGTCCCGATTCCTGAATCCGCTTTAACATGCGTCGGAAATGTGGCACCGCCCATCCCTGCAATGCCCGCTTCACGGATAATGTGAATCAGCGCCTCTGCAGATAATTTGGACGGATCTGTATGGGGTTCCATCCCATAAGCCGGTGTATCTTCATAATCATTTTTGATAACAACGGAAAGAACCTCCCTTCCATTCGAATGCAGACGCGGCTCTACAGCCAGAACAGTTCCCGAAACCGATGCATGCACCGGCACACACAGTCCCTTTCCATCACCGATTTTCTGTCCGAGGCCCACCCAGTCCCCGGCCTTTACCAAAGGTGTACATGCCGCGCCAATATGCTGGCTCATAGGGATCACTATTTCCTCCGGTACAGAAGCTGTCTTCAGTTTACTGTCCTCCGAAAGATTCTTGCGCCCGTCTGTATGGACGCCGCCAAAAAAGAAATGTTTCATATTTTCACCTACGTTCTAATAAAATTAAAAAATCCTGGACTATAATTTCTATTTCCGTCAGCATCTACCCACATAGCCTCTGCGTCATACTGGTCAAGCAGCGCCTGTCCATCGGACTGATTCAATGTAAATAAAGCCGTGGAAAGCGCATCCGCCAGACCGGAATCTCCACACACAATCGTTACAGAACGCCAATAGTCTGCCGGATATTGGGTATCCGGATCAATGATATGATGATAGCGGATGCCATCGACCGTGTAATACCGCTGATAGTCGCCGCTGGTGACAACAGCTCCCTCGGATACATACAGCGTATGCAAATATTCCGCCGTCCCTTTGTCCGGAGACTCAACACCAACCACCCACGGACTTTCATCCGTAGGTTTTGGACCCGTTGCACAGACATTCCCGCCGACACTGATAAGAAACCCCAACGGCGATACTTCTGCTGTCCTCTGGACGGCATATCCCTTTGCGATAGCTCCCACGTCCAGCTGAACCTCCGGATCCCTGATCTGAACGGTTCCGGCCTTTTCATCAATGACAATGGATTCAAACCCCACATGCGCTGCCGCAGCATCAATGGCCCCGACATCCGGAAGCTCTGCATTTTCCGGGTTTTCGATGCCCTCATTCCGGGCATCGTGCCATAGAGAAAGCACACTTCCCATGGCCGTATTGACACTGCCTCCAGTGGATTCATACAGTTCCCTACAAAAGAGCAGCAGGTCAATAATCTTCGGATCCACCGCTACCGGTGCTCCCCCGGCACAATCATTCACTGTTTTCAGGTTATTTATCCCTTCATAGTCCTGATAAATATCATACAGCTGATGATACTCCAGCAGTTCATCGTGAATTTCCTGAGCCGTCACCTGAAAGGCATCTTCGCTTTGTGCATATCCCACAATCGTTGTCACCGTATCAAACAGCGTCATAAATGTTGCCTCATAACGTTTCGGTTCCGGCACCGGGGCAGAGGAACATCCGCTCAGTGCAAGAACCGCTGCAAGAACCAGAGCAATGATACGTATCTTCACAGAATGTTCCTCCCCTTCAGAATTTTATTTCAATGCACTGGCAACCAGATCAATGTAAGCGCCGATTTTCATTGTCACAGAAACGGCAAGATCTGCCTCTTCCGGCGCTGTATCCTCATTGACAGCAATGCCCCGGATTTCTTCAGCCGTTTTTCCTGTCACATAGTCGCAGAAAGAAGCCATCTGTTCATTCCATTCTTTACCGATCGAACTCGCTTTTTTCATACCGTATCCATCACCCAGTGTATTTTTGGTTACCGGGGCCGTTGTTAAATCTGTAGTAATTTTCCCTGCCGTATCAAAGTTCACCCCAGCCTGCAAAGCATCAATATAGCAGCTTGTAATAACATCCCCCTTTACAGTAACTACTGCCGCCGAAGTATAGGCTTCCGCCAGACCTTCGCCTTCTGCAGAAGCTGCCTTACTGTCAGACATTGTTGTGCTGGAAACCAGAGACAGCCTGTCTCCTGCTGCCGCTCCGCGGTGCTCTGCCTGATTTACCGCTTCTTCAATGCCGCTGATAAAGCCGCCAATATAAATGGTTGCGGAAGATGCAAGATCTGTCTCTGCCGCCATACCGCTTTCATTGACAGCCACGCCCTTCAATTCCTCTACCGTTTTTCCTTTGGCAAAATCTGCTACCGCTGCCGCCTGCTCATTCCATTCCTTACCGACTGAACTGGCTTTTCTCATGCCATAGGCATCCCCCAGCACATTCTTACTCGGAAATGTTGTTTCCGGATCTGTAACCAGTCCGCCTTCGGCGCTGAAGTGAATCTGAGATTTGATCTGATCAATCATACAATCTACAATCACGCCGCTGTCGTCCACCGCAACTGCAACCAGTGTGATGTCCGCCTGAGCTGTTCCGTCACCTTCCGCAGAAGCGTCCTTGCTTCCGGAAAGATCTGCCACAAAGGATAAACCTGTTTTCACGGCGCCTTCTGACGCTGCTGTTTCCCCGGATTTCTCTGTGGATGCGGCCGTTTCAGAAGACTTTGTCTCCGTTTTCTTATTGACAACCTCCTTGGACCCACAGGCGGTCACAGCACCTGTAATCATTACCACTGATAAAATGGCTGCCAGCATTTTCTTTACTTTCATTTTTCATTTCCTCCGTTTTTCTATGATTCTATGCTTTAGTATTCAGTATATAATTTAATTCTAAACAATTAATTTATTCCATCTTAATATTTATTGTAATCTCTGATACAATAAAAAAACTGAGACCGTTATTTCAACAGTCTCAGTTTTTTTGGTATTATTTTTCACCGCTGCCTTTATTTCAGACATTTCGGGGAATCATCTACCTGTTTGTTATCTGATTTAAACCTTCACTTCACTATCTGAAATCTCTCCTCCAGCAGAAGCCAGTTTGCCCGGAAAAGCTGCATAATCTGCCAATATCCCGGCCCTCTTAAAGAAAAGTCATCCACTAAATCAAATTTTGCCTGAAGACTCCGCACATCTTCAAACCAAACTTCATGCCGGACACCCTGCCCATCTCTATAATAAAAATAAGGGGCTTGGGCAACCGGATCAAACTGAATAGGAACACCATAGGAAACTGCTGTTCGTACAGCCTCTATGTTCCCGATCGTCCTTGCCGCCGTCTCCCCCTGAACAAACGGAAGAGGCCAGTCATATCCATAATTTGGAATACCCAGGCCAATTTTTTCACGTGGAATCTCCGTCACCGCATATTCCACCACCTGACGCACCTTATTCACAGGTGCAACGGCCATCGGCGGTCCATAAGTATAGCCCCACTCATACGTCATCAAAAGCACATGATCGGCTGCCGACCCAATGGCCTGGTAATCCTTGCCTTCATAAAGAAGTCCCCGCTGACCGGCGGATGTTTTAGGTGCAAGGGCTACAGAAAGAGTATAGCCCTTCCGATGCATGGCTTCCGCACATATCTGAACAAATTCCGTAAACCTGTCTCTGTCTCCGGCCACAATATATTCAAAATCAATATCAAGGCCCTGATATCCCTTCTCCGCCATGATCGAAAGGATATTGTTTATGAGATTCAACCGGCGTTCTTCATTCCAGACCAGTACACTGATCAGAGCGTTATCAAATTTTCCGTCAGGCCCCAATGGGGTTAACGTCAAAATTGGCCTTGTACGAAACCGGAAAGCCGTGTTGATCATCCACTGATCGTCAAGAAGGGGCGGAATAAGTTCCCCTGCCGCCGTAAAACCATAAGAAAAAACGGACAGTTCCGTAAGATAAGGAAGGGTCTGTTCCAAAACCCATGGGCTGATAAAAGGATAGGCGTACCCATTGCTTCGGATTTCCCGTCCTGTTCCCCCGGTCATTCCATCCCGGATAAAAAGGGCCTGCCCAACCGCCAGGGTATAGGGATAAACCAGTTGATTATCCGCTATAACCACGCTTGGCAAAACGCCATATTCGAAGCTGATTCCATCGACGTTATCCCCCGGCTGTACTACGTAAATGCTCATTGGAAGCCTCCCCGAAAAGAATTCCTTACAATATATTCCCGGAGAGTTTTTTTATGTGTGTTTTTACAGGAATCCATAGCTTCTCCACTTCCATGTTTACTGCATTTATTTCGATAAGAGGCAAATTGTTTCTGTATGCACCGTTCCCGGAAACATATCGACACATTTTACCCGTTCTACCCGATAACCGCCGGCAAGAAGCATTTCCAGATCTCTGGCAAGACTGGAGGGTTTACAGGATATATAAACCATTTTCGGCACCTGATAGTTGATGATTTTTTCCAGCGCCTTCGGATGAATCCCGTCCCTTGGCGGATCCAGAACAATAAAGTCCGGTTTTTCTTTCACATCATCCAGAACCTTCAAAACATCTCCGGCAATAAACTCGCAATTGTCAAGTTTGTTAAGCACCGCATTTTCTTTGGCCGCTTCAACGGCTTCGGCAACAATCTCCACACCGATCACTTTTTTCGAAACATCGGCAAGAATCTGTGCAATGGTTCCTGTACCGCTGTATAAATCAAACACTGTCATATCCTTTGTATTTCCGATATAGCTTCGAGCGGCTTGATAAAGGACCTCTGCCCCCAGGGAATTGGTCTGAAAAAAAGAAAATGGGGTAATTTTAAACTGAAGCCCAAGTATGGTTTCATAAAAATAATCCTGTCCGTAGAGAAGGCGTGTTTCATCACTCTGAACCACATCCGCCAGCGAATCATTAATAATATGCATGATACCGACGATTTTTCCTTCCAGCTCCAATTCGAGAAGCAATTCTGCCAGCTTCCCAAAATCATGCTCTGTCTGGCTGGACGTTACCAGATGAACAAGAATATCTCCTGTCGTCTGGGCACGGCGCACCAGAAGATGGCGCAAATAGCCCTCATGGCTCATTTTCCGGTAATAAGCAAGCCCCTGTTCCCTGCAATAATCCAGAACGCAACGCAAAATCCCCGTGAAATCTTCATGAACGATCTGACAATCCGCCGTTGTCAGCACATCATAGGTACTGCCCTTTTTATGAAGGCCCAGTGTCAGCGGACCTCCCTTGACCGCATCGCCAAAAGAAAATTCCATCTTATTTCGATAACCAAATTCCAGAGGACTCCCCTGAATCCCCTCAAACAGATAATCCGCTTCTTTTTCTGCACCTGCCTTTACCTGACCGCCCTTCACCAAAGCCTCTTCCATCAAATCCCGGACCTGACGTGCCTTCATTGCGAGCTGATCCTCATAGGCCATCGTCTGATACATACAGCCGCCGCAGTCAGGGAATTCGGCACACACCGGTTCCCGCTTTTCCTGAGTGGATTTCTCAAGGACTTCAAGAAGCCGTCCTTCGCAGCGATTCTTTCTTTTTTTATGAATCTGAAACCGGATTTTCTGCCCGGGAATGCCATTTTTTACAATAACCCGCACCGGAGCATCCCCATCCTTTTTTACCCACACATTCCCTTTATTCGGAAAATCCACACTTTCAATAATTCCTTCGTAAATTTCACCTTTTTTCATATTTCACAAACTCTCCAATATTCTCATGTTATTTCATGCAGTCCCCAAAAAAAGGGATGTTGAATATAGATTCAACATCCCCATCTTTTTGATTCTATTATTCTTCTACAGCATCCTTCACAGCTTCCGCCACAGCTTCTGCCTTTTCCATCACTGCGTCTGCAGTTTCGTCAACAAAATCTTCACATTCATCTTCAAAGTCTTCGAAATCATCGTCAAAGTCATCATCAAAATCATCGAAGTCATCGAAATCATCCATCGTATCTTTGGAAAGATACTTGTAAACTGCAAATGCTACAACAGCAAGAATAACTACACCCGCAATAATAAGGCCTGCCTTGCAGCAAGTTTTCTTCTTTTCATCCGCTTCTTTTTTGGTAAGAAGATCTCCAACTTTCGCAATTCCCTTTAATTCATCAAATTTTGCTGCACTGAAAATTTCTTCTATTTTATTCATTCTGCCAGCCACCCTTTCCCAAAGTTATTTGAATATAGTATACCACTATTCTTCTAAAAATTCCATTAAATTTTTAGCAATTTTAATCCACTGGTTTTAATTTCGCAAAGCTTGCAAACATTTTTTTGATTCCGGACTTCTCAAAATCCACTGTGACCTCAAAATCCCGTCCTCCATCAACAATATTCACCACTGTGCCAACGCCAAACTTAATATGACGCACCATATCTCCCACTGTATAATCTAAAGCATCGGATTTTTCCACGACAAAAGCTTTTCCATAGGAAGTTGTTACTTTCATAGCCCGGTTTTGGGAACCGGCAGACGGACGCTGAATCCGCGACTCTGGTTTTTCTTTTTCCGGCATCCGTCCCTTATCAAAAAGAGATGGTGTAATCTCCCGGATAAACCGTGAAACAATATTGTACTGGGTTGATCCACGGACCATACGGCTTCTTGCACAGGACATTGTTAACCCTTTCTTCGCCCGGGTAATACCCACATAGCACAGACGGCGTTCTTCTTCAATCTCCTCCGGATCATCGTTGACAATGGTCATATAGCTTGGAAAAAGGCCATCTTCCATGCCGCACATATACACATAAGGAAACTCCAGACCTTTAGCACTGTGGAGGGTCATCAGCATGACATAATCTTCCGCCTCGTTCAGACTGTCAATATCTGCAACCAGGGCAACATTTTCAAGGAAACCGCTCAAGGTCGGCTCTTCCGTCTCTTCTTCATAAGCAATGATTTTATTCATCAGCTCATCGATATTTTCGATACGGCCCTGGGCTTCCTCCGTAGATTCCGCTTCTAATTCTTTAATATACCCAGTTTCATCCAGAACATTCTGAAGCAGCTCTGCCAGCGTTATATATTCACTCTGGGCCCGGAAAACATCAATCATATTCACAAATCCCCGGATTTTATCCCCAGCCTTTCCGAGTCTCGGAATATCATCACAAAATTCCAGCGCTTCAAACAGGCTCAGATCCCGGGCCTGGCCGTACTCCATAAATTTTCCCAAAGTCGTGGCACCGATTCCCCGCTTCGGAACATTAATAATTCTCTGAAGCGCCAGGTCATCCCTGCCGTTATCAATGGTTTTTAAATAAGCCAGAATATCTTTAATTTCCCGCCGCTGATAAAAATTAACACCGCCGACAATCCGGTAAGGAATACTGCGGGCCACAAATTTTTCTTCCAGCACACGGGACTGGGCATTTGTCCGGTAAAGGATCGCAAAATCATTATATTTCGCCTTCCCCGCCGAAACCGCTTTACCGATTTCATCCACAACCTGATAGGCTTCTTCGTATTCATTCGGATACTGGTTAAAACGGATTTTATCTCCGGCCTCATTGGCCGTCCACAGTCTTTTCTCCTTCCGGCCTTTATTATTACAAATGACAGAATTCGCCGCATCAAGAATATTCTGCGTTGAACGATAATTCTGCTCCAGTTTGATCACCTTTGCATCGGAAAATTCTTTTTCAAAATTCAGGATATTATAAATATTTGCCCCGCGGAACTTATAGATCGACTGGTCATCATCACCCACAACGCAGAGATTCCGGTATTTTCCGGCCAGAAGACTGACCAGCCGGAACTGAACCGTATTGGTATCCTGATACTCATCCACCATAATATATTTAAAACGTTCCTGATAATAATTCCGGGCATCTTCATGATTGCGGAGTACCTCAACGGTTTTGACAAGCAGATCGTCAAAATCCATCGCGTTATTTTTAAGCAGTACCTTCTCATATTCTCTGTAAACTTCAGCAATCCGCTGTTTGCCAAAATCTCCGGCAGCATTCAGTCCGTATTCGGAAGCTGAAATCATTTCATTTTTTGCTGCGGAAATAGCGGATAAAAGGGCCCGCTCTTTATGTATTTTTGTATCAATATTCAATCGTTTACAGATTTCTTTAATCACACTTTTCGAATCATCCGTATCGTAAATAACAAAGTTCCGCTCATAACCGAGAAAGTCGGCAAACCGCCTCAGAATGCGGACACAGGCCGAATGAAAGGTGCTGACCCAAATCTGTTCCGAACCAAAGCCGACAATATCATCGACCCGCTCCCGCATCTCTCCCGCCGCTTTATTTGTAAATGTAATCGCCAGAATATTCCAGGGATTCACGCCTTTTTCATCGATCAGATAGGCAATACGATGGGTCAGAACCCGGGTTTTTCCTGAACCTGCGCCTGCCAGAATCAGCAGAGGCCCCTCTGTGTGATAAACCGCCTCCTGCTGCATGGGATTTAATGTTTCATATATGCTCATTGAAAATAACCTTTCTGTTACAGTTTTGCACCGCAATTGGAGCAAAATTTATCATTCAGTGTAACCGGACTTCCGCACTGGGAACAGAACTTACGCCCTCCGGCAGACGGATTTCCTGACGGGTTTGCCATACCGCCCATCATATTTCCCATCTGTCCGGCCATAGCCATTCCCGCAGCCATCTGCATGCCCATACCGGCCATACTGTTCATGCCGCCGCCTGGATTTTTAGCCATGGAAACCATGGCCTCTGTCTGGGCATCCACCTGCTTTTTAAATGCATAGGCGTCCATACCGCCCATGGCACCCATCACTGCCCGTTCATCAATCGCCTTCAGCACGGTGTCCGGAAGGGCGATCTGCACATTCATAGCCTTCACTGTAATTCCGTAATCTCCAAGGAATTGCCCCAGCTTCCGTTTCAGCATTTCGGAAGCCTCACTGCAATATCCCTGAATATCAAAAAAATTCATTGGCTGTTCTGTAACGATCTCCTTAAACATCATCGAAATATGTGATGTCAGAAAGCCCTTTAAATCTTCCACCGTATAGCGGTTCTTTGTACCCACCAGCTTCTGAATAAAGGCTGCTGAATCCGTTACCGCAAAGGAATATTTGCCATTCGCTCCAAGGTTTATCATGCCGAAAGTGTTGTCCGGTATCGTCAGTTTGCCGCTGGTTCCCCATGGAATATCAATAATATCATTGGTATTGACAAAAAAGGTTTCAACAATAAAGGTCTCATCAAAACCGTATTTCCATTCTTTTAACGCCGTTAAAACCGGCATATTTTCTGTGGTCAGTTCGTAACGGCCCGGCTGGAATATATCTGCCAGCGTTCCTTCATTGACAAGCACCGCTTCCTGGCCCGGCTGAACCGTTAAAACCGATTCATACATAATCCGCCGATCCTCCCGGTCAAATAACTGAGCCAGTTCCCAGGCTTCCGTGGCCCGGTAACTAATACTGGATAACGCCTGTCCTCGAATGAATCTTCCCAATCCCATAATGCTCTCCTTCTTTATAAAACATCTCTCACTGTTCCTCAAAGTATATCATAATCTGCATTTCAAAGCAATTCGTCCAGACATACGGGAACCGGCAGATCCCCCGTCAGAAAATCCTCTCCGACATTGCAGTCAAAAGCCCGTATTTCCACACCGGCCGCCGCCGCTTCCCTCAGGGCCCCGGCAAAATCCGGATGATTTTTCCAGTTCGGCCCAAAAGCCGCCACACCCTTCATCTGAATAATAAAAATAATGCTGGCCAGATACCCCTGACGCTTCGCTTCAATCAATTCCCGGATATGCTTAATCCCCCGCTCCGTCGGGGCGTCAGGAAAACGGGCAACCCCGTCCACTTCCAGTGTCACACCCTTTACTTCAATATAATGTCCCTGATTTCCATGTTCCAGATACAAATCGAACCGGGAATTCCCAAAGGTTTTTTCCCGCTTAATATAAGTAATATCAGAAAAGAGACGGCCCTCACGGACCATCTCTTCCACAATTTGATTTGGCGCCGTGGAATCTACATTCACCCACAGGCCTTTTTTTCGGACACAGATCAGAGAGTATTTTGTTTTTCTCTCGGGATTTGACGCCGGAAGAAGCCGGACAGGAACGCCTTCCAGAAAAAGTTCCTTCAGTCTTCCTGTATTCCTCACATGAACCGCTTCAATCCGGTTTCCGATCATCACCTCGGCAATAAACCGGTTACGCCGGCGTACAAACTGCCCTTCAATCATGCCTTCGTATTTCATCCGGTCAGCCCACAGAACCAATCACAATATTATCCCAGATAGGATCCGTTGTTATACTGGCCTCATTTTTCCAGGTTTCATATTCGGTCTCAAAGGCTTTTGCAAGACCTTCATCCGAAGTATCTTCCGCTGTTTCCCCAATCTTTTCAAGGGCTGCATTATAAACCTTCGTCGATAACGCCTGCTTTTCTTTCATAAT
>DBGCEW010000195.1:0-5789 GCA_048357495.1 Frisingicoccus sp. | reverse complement strand
ATGTACAGGTGCTTTCTGAAATCGGCGGTCTGCTTTCGGAGGGACCGCCCATTGATGTGATTTTTCTGGATGAGGTTCTCTACGGTATCCGCAGGGGGATTATTTCAGAAGAAGGGGTTGCAGCGCTTATCGGAGCGTGGCCGGAAAAGGAGTGGATCCTGACGGGACGCTGTGAAGGCGGAAAGCTTTGGGAGTCGGCCGATTATATTTCGGTCATAAAAAAAGAAAAACATCCTTATGACAGAGGAATAGCTGCCAGAAAGGGCATTGAGTGCTGAGGATATACAGGAGGATAAGATGCTTGAGGGAATTGATATTGTAAAACCGGGAGATATAGAAGCCCGGAGTATGGCTGTGATTGATGAAATTATGGGGGAAACGGCATGGCGGGAGCCGGAGCTGTCGGTCGTTCGCCGGTGCATTCATACGTCTGCAGATTTTGACTATGCGGAAAATCTGTGCTTTTCCGGGAATGCATGTGAAAAAGGGATTGAAGCGTTAAGAAATGGTGCAGATATTGTTACAGATACCCGGATGGCCATGGCGGGGATTAATAAAAGACGGCTTGCAGAGTACGGAGGGCAGGTGCATTGCTTTATTGACAATGATGCCGTTATCCGGGAAGCGAAGGCGCGGGGGGTGACCCGGTCGTCCATTTGTATGGAACGGGGAGCGGATATTCAGAAACCGGTGATTTTTGCGATAGGAAATGCCCCGACAGCCCTCATTCGTTTGTATGAATTGATTGAAGAAGGTCGTGTTAGCCCGGCGCTGGTCATCGGCGCTCCGGTAGGCTTCGTGAATGTGGAGGCATCCAAAAAATGGATTATGAAGACTCGGGTTCCGTGGATTGTCGCGGATGGAAGAAAGGGTGGCAGTAATATTGCCGCTGCGATATGCAATGCTTTATTATACTATAAGAAAAAGGTGGAATCCTGATATGGAACGAATTATTATGATGGTCCTTCGGCTGATTTATAAAGTGCCGGAATGGTGGTTTAAAATCTGTCACTACGGTAAAGACGAAAATTTTGAAAAGTACAGTGAGGAGAAGCGGTATGCCGTACTCCAGGAACTGACCCGGCGGGCCAACAGGGCCGGAAGGGTCGAGGTTCAGTGTTATGGTAAAGAGAACCTTCCGGAAGAGAATGGCTACATTCTTTTTCCGAACCATCAGGGACTTTTTGATACCCTTCTTTTTTTCGAAACCCACGGGCGTTTCTTTTCCTTTGTTATGAAAAAAGAAGTTGAAAATGCCCTTCTTGTGAAACAGATTGCTCGTCTGGTTCATGCCAAAGCCATGGACCGTTCCGATGTACGTCAGTCGATGACAGTGATCAAACAGGTTGCGGAGGAGGTTAAGCAGGGGAGAAATTATATTATCTTCCCGGAAGGCACACGGAGCCGCAATGGAAATAAGCTGCTGCCTTTTAAAGGCGGCGCTTTTAAGAGCGCTGTTTACGCCAAATGTCCCATT
This sequence comes from Frisingicoccus sp., assembly GCA_048357495.1. GTDB lineage: Bacteria > Bacillota > Clostridia > Lachnospirales > Lachnospiraceae > Frisingicoccus. Next base: position 4,312 of record DBGCEW010000195.1, on the reverse strand, counting down.
GTCCCTGCTGCAGTGATCGATTCTTATAAGGCATTTGATATACATTCTATTAAAAGGATGACGGCCCAGGTTCACTATCTGGAACCGATTCGATATGAAGAATATAAAGGAATGAAAACGGGAGAAATTGCAGAAATGGTAAAAAGCCGGATTGAAGCGGTAATTCAGACATATGCTCCGGAAGCAGAGGAATCTTCTGCAAATTAATTGACTTTATGGAGGTATAATGATACTATATAAACAGTGATTTAAAAATTCACAGTGTTAAAGGAGGTATTATATATGAATAAGAAAATACGTACTTCTGCAGTAGAAACCTTATTTAATGCGATTATTAAACTGGAAACGGTCGATGAATGTTTTGACTTTTTTGAAGATCTGGCCACGATTAACGAGATTCTTTCATTAGCTCAGCGCTTTGAAGTTGCCAGAATGCTTCGTCAGCATAAAACATATCTGGAGATTGCAGAGAAGACAGGTGCGTCTACAGCTACGATCAGCCGTGTAAACCGTTCCTTAAATTATGGGAATGATGGTTATGATCTGGCGATTCAGCGGATTCAGGATAATCAGGAAGAATAAAAAGTGCCTGTTTCTCAATGAGAGAAACGGGCACTTTTTTGTGTGCGCCTGGCGGCGCACGTTTCTAGGCAGTAAAGTCTGCGTAATCCGCCCGGTAGTGGGAAGGATATAGCCGAAGGCAAGGGTGTCCATCGTGAGGTGGAATCGGAAGGAAGCCGGATGTGGGGAACATACGAACCCATGGGCAAATCTCTGGTCTGACGAACAGAAATCACATAAGAGGCTATTCATGAGGGTAAGGCTGCACAACAAGTCGAAGCCCAATAACTACACGGAATCATGGATGGTAGATGTGGCAGATAGATGGAGAGGAAAGAAACGTGTGGTACCCAGGGAGGTCTGTGTGAAATGCTCTGAAAGGAGTAACCACTGTACAAGGAAAACGAGGCAGTGCTGAACGCACAGAAGTCAGCAGAGGTCATAGTAATCGAGAGGTGAAGGACCGAATCAGTAGGAGTTCCAAGTATAACCGAGAAAGGAGAAAATGACCAAATGAGTGCAGAAAACATGGATAATAATGGCTGTTCGCAAAGAGATAGTGCGGAACATGAAGGGTATGCGAAAGCGCATCGGTCATTTAATTCGATATGGAAAGAAAGGAACAGTGCACAGTCCGAACTATTGGAGAAGATTCTGTATAAGGACAATCTAAACAGAGCTTTTAAGAGAGTAAAGGCAAACAAGGGAGCGCCGGGAATTGACGGGATAACTGTTAATGAAATAGGTGCATACCTAAAGGAAAACCAACAGAGTATTATTGCGAAGATATACAAAGGGAAATATACACCCGACGCAGTAAGAAGAGTTGAAATCCCAAAACCAGACGGTGGAATACGTAAGCTTGGTATTCCAACAGTCAAAGACCGAATTTTCCAACAAGCCATTACACAACAGCTCATGCCTATTTATGAGCCATTGTTCTCGGATAACAGTTATGGTTATCGTCCGGGAAGGTGTGCAAAAGATGCCATTAAGAAGATAAAGGAGTATGCAGAACAAGGATACACGCATGCAGTGGCACTTGACTTGTCGAAGTACTTCGATACACTCAATCACGAAAAACTCTTAAATCTGTTACGTAGAAATATAAAAGATGAAAGGGTAATACAGTGGATTAAGAGATATCTGAAAAGTGGTGTCATGGAGAACGGAGTAGTCATGGAAACAGAAGAGGGTTCGCCACAGGGTGGAAATATTTCACCACTGTTAGCAAATATCTATCTGAATGAGTTCGACCAAGAGTATGAAAAACGCGGAGTTAAATTTGTCCGATATGCAGATGATATCGTTCTTCTTGCAAAGAGTGACAGAGCCGCAAAACGATTACTCGGAACAAGCACGAAATATCTGGAAGGAACGCTGAAATTGAAGGTGAACCAAGAGAAAAGTCGCGTGGTAAGTGTGTTTGCAATCCGAAATTTTAAGTACCTTGGCTTCACATTGGGAAAGAATGGAAAGGGTATCTATATCCGCGTTCATGGGAAGTCATGGAAGAAAATGAAGTCAAAACTGAAAGAACTTAGTTCCCGAAGGTCTTGTCAGAGTATACGCTCATCCTTACAAACGATAAAGGTGTATATGCGAGGATGGCTGAATTATTATGGTGTAACAGACATGAAGAACAAGATGGAAGAATTAAATTCGTGGTTATATCACAGAATTCGCATGTGTATATGGAAGCAATGGAAGAAGCCAAAGACGAAACTGAGAAATTTAAAGAAACTGGGAATACCAGAATACTTTGCCCAGATGGCGGCAAACAGCCGAAAGGCATACTGGTTTACGTCTAATACAACAACGGTTAAAAGAGCATTATCAAAAGAAAGACTGATAAGCAGTGGCTTCTATGATTTAGCCACAGCCTATCAGTCTGTGCACGTCAACTATTGAAAGCGCCGTGTACCGAACGGTACGCACGGTGCTGTGAGAGGACGGGAGTTAATCACTCCCTCCTACTCGATTGCCTTGTCAATTTCTGAAGGTAAGACGCCGTCGACGGAAATTCGGATTTAGCGTTTCTTTTTGGAGTCGGTGTCTTTTTCAGAAAAGGAAAAAGAATCAATGAGTTTTTCAATCAATTGCTTTTTCATATAGACATCACAGGAAAGCAGAGCAACAACGGAGAGAAGCTGCAAGTATTCCTGTTCGTTTTCGTCGGCATCCGGAAAAAGCTTCAGGGCTTCGCCGGAAAGCTTCCGGATATCATCGCTGATTCGTTTGGCCTGAAGCGGTTCCTGGCCCATGATGTGGCTATAAAGCCAGGACATATCCATGCCGTTTTCGTTTTGAAAATAACGGCTGGTCATTGGGGCGAGGAGTTTCTGTATATCCGTCATTGAAAGAATATTTTTAAAATAGTAAATGAAAATCAGAAGAAGCATATGGTCTTTGGAATACTTCTTTTTGTCCGGAGGCGGTAAAAGCCGGTTTTTGGCATAATTATTAATCATGGTTTTCGTCAGAATCTTGTCTTCCGGATAGCGTTTGGAATGGTCAAGATGACTGTCCATAAAGGTGGTCACCTGGTCCATATAAAGATCAATATTCGGCAGATCTGACGGGGAAACCGGCTGACGTTCTTCCATGTGCCTGATAAAGTCATCTAAGATGGTTTGTATTGAAGGAAAATTTTCCATAAATGCACGCTCCTGTAAATATTCGGGATAAACCCTCTGCTATGTCTTATTATATCGATTTTCGGAAAAAAGTCAATTAAAACACAAGATATGGTTTTTGAAACTATATTCTGCATGGAGGTAGAGAATTGGAAACTTATAATGGGCTGAGATGTAAAACAGCAAACCGGATTTTATTTATAGCTACAGTCCTGAGTATTGGTATTCAGTATTTGCTGGTCTTTTTGGGTGTCAGACAGACACCGGTATTGCTTCTTGGAACACAGCTGTCGGTACTTTTAACGGGGCTTCTTGGCGTGGTGATACTTCGGATAGATGCCCGCAGGGAATTGCGTCTTCGGCCAATATCCCTGAAAACCTTTGTTTTTACGTTTTTAATCATTATCTGTGCCTATCCGACCATTTCAATGTTGAATTTAATTTCAATGTTTTTTGTGGACAATGCTGTGGCGGGAATGGCTGTGGACATTTATGAAAAGGGTTATATTTTTTCGATGGTCATTATGGCCCTGCTTCCGGCGGTGGGAGAGGAACTCCTGATGCGGGGAATGATTTATCATGGTTATCGGAAGAAGTCGCCGGTATGGGCTTTTATCCTGTCAGCGATTATTTTTGGAATGCTTCATATGAATTTTAATCAGATGCCATATGCAATTTTTCTTGGTCTGATTATGGTGCTTATGATGGAAGCCTGCGATTCTATAGCTGCTCCGATGTGTATGCATTTTTTTATGAACGGTATTTCTACGACGGTGGGTTATTTTTCATCGGATATTCTGAAAGCCCAGATGGAAAGCGGTGATTACGGGGAAGCTGTGCTGGGAGCAGAAGCAGGAGCAGCGGCAACTCTGTTTTCTATGATCATCCTTGTCGTAGTAACATTGCCTCTGGTGTTTCTTATTATCTATGCAACTTTCCGGATGCATCAGAGAAAAATTTCAGATGTTTTCCGAAAAGAACCGCTGGTTTCGGAGGGATATATGCTGCCGGAGGTTTCACAGGAAGAGCATATTGTGGATGTGTGGCTGATCCTGGCAGTGCTTGTGATGGTTCTTATGATTGTTCTCAATACATTTGTATAAGAAGGAAAGATT
>DBGCEW010000194.1:0-21009 GCA_048357495.1 Frisingicoccus sp. | reverse complement strand
GGTTGTCCATGCGGTCTGAATCTTTCGGATATTTCCATTCGGATAATACTGATAGGTCATACTGCGTCCGTTATTGTTATAGCTCTGAATGACCGGTGTTTTTGTATTATTTTCCCCCGACGCATAGCCGTAAGACACGGTAAACGGCGCTGTGGTATTTATGGTCTGACTGGTAAGCAGACCGAGCGCATCGTACTGGGATGTAACGTGTTTTCCTCCCAGGGTAGTGGTTTTTACCTCATTATAATCTGCATCATATTCATAACCGGTCTCCTGAACATTGTCATTATAGGCCTCTCGAACGGATGCCAGTTTGCCATTATCATCATAATTATAGAGAATATAATCTCCGGCTTTATTTTCAACACGTACCAGCCGGCCTTCCGCATTATACAGATAATGGATTTTTTCATCATCCAGGATATCTTCAACATAGGACAGATTGCCTTCGTTATCATACGTATACTGGTAGTTCGGGAATTCCACGCCACTGCTCCAGACTTCATTCTTCTGTACAATCCGGTCATACTCATCATAAACAGCACTGACGCCCTGCCCATTTTCGAAAACAACTTTTTCAACTAAAGAACTGTTTGGTTTATATGTGGTTGTTGATATCACCTGATTGCCGACTTTGGTCTGGGTCACATTGCCAAAACCATCATAATCGAATGTATAGTTCATACCATGATGCCCGATAGTTTTCAACCGGTCGTTTTCATAGGTATAGCTTTTGGTAACCGGCACCTCTGTACCGTTGATCGTATTATGGCCTGTAACGCCGATAACCCGTCTCATTTCATCATAGGTATAGTTCACCGTCTTTCCATCCGCATCTGTGACCGACTTAAGCTCACCCGTGTTCGGGTCATAATTAAAAGTCAGGGTATGTCCAAAATAGTTTTTCACCTGTGCCTGATAGTTTCCGTCACTGGTGTAAACATAATCATTTTTAATGAATACATTTTCATTGGCCGGGTCAACGATTTTGTAAGAGGTCAGGTTGCCATAACTGTCATACCCAAACTGATATTTTCTGTTTGCCGCTGTCGTTGCTCCTGTGATATTGTGTTTGTCATCATAGGTGTAATCAAAGTTTGCGCCGGAAGGTGTAACGATTTTCTTAATATTATTGTTGATATCGTAAGCAAAGGTGGTTTTCCGGTTTCCGGCATCGGTACAGGAAATGATTTTACCGTCGCTGTCATAAGTATAGCTCGGCCAGAATTCTTCTTTATACACAGATAAACCGTCAAAATATACCGCATTGGCATTGTAATTAAATACATAGCTGGCAACAACAGAGCTGTAATCCTTTTCCGGAATAATGACGCTGTTTAAATACTGCCACTGATTGGAGTCACTCTGGAAGTTCCGGACATAGGACTGTTTGGTGCCATCGGTATAACTGAAAGCCAGCTCTACGCCAAAGGCCCGGTTATCTTTGAGAGGCATCGGATTACCGCAGCCCCAGGCATTCACAACAAAAACGTCATTGGCTTTACCGGAAACGGAAAGGGTCTGACTCAGCCGCTTTTCCTTCTGCGGATCGCCGATCATGCGCATGGCTGTTGTATTCAACGGCCCTGTCAAAACGGAAATAGTTTCCGTATCCACCGGACCATTACCATTGCCGCTGGATGTGGTTTCTGTGATATATTCTGCAGCTACATAGCCGGTATATTCGACACCTTCATAACGGTATGTAATCTGGAACCACTGCATACCGCTGCCGGAAGCCTCACTGAGAATCGTCACCCCGGTTCCATAAAGCACCTGTGCCACCGTTGTATAGCCGGTTCCCGGGCCGGAGCGGACATTTAATACATCCGCATTGACCGTGCCGGTACGCACCGTAGATGAAATTAATGTCACATACTCTGCAGCCACATAGCCGGTATAGGTCGCACCATTTAAGGCAAACCGGATATGATACCAGGTCATACCGCTGCCGACCGCTGAATCCAAAACTGTCACCATCTGACCGTAGGAAATCTGTGTCACCGCTTCATAGCCGGTTCCCGGGCCGGAACGGACATTTAACACATCCGCATTGACCGTACCGCTCACGATATTTACATCGGAGCCTCCCCCAGAACCGGAAGACAGTGTCTGAATATCTACCAGATTATCCCGGTCTTCCATGGTGGATGAGCGGGTAAATTTACTTAACTGATAAGTAAAATCGTTATTTTCAATCAGATTTCTCCGGTTTCCCACCTGGCCCTCCTCTAACTGAAGGGCATCTGCATACAGGGTTCCTTTATCATTTTTCCAGAATACAGAGACGGTCACTGCATCTGAAGAGGCATCCGCCGGGAGACTGAACTGAAGATCCAGATATGTCCATTCGCCATAGGTCATCTTTACTTTACGGGATTCCAGGTACTGATTCTGTCCGCCATTATTTGTATATATTACCCTCAGATAAGCCCCGGAATCCGTACCGGATGCAATCTCATTGGCCGTTTTTAAATAAGCGGAAAAGGTATAATCCCGTCCTTTTTGTAAATTCACGGTCTGGTCATAATGCACCAGCGCTGAAATACTTGTAGAATCCAGCTTTAAGGAACGGCTTCCTGTCTTTGCGTAATTTCCGTCCGTATTTATGGATGCCGTGGCCCCTGTTGTGGCGCTGCCTGTCCATGCGCTGTTATCAAAAATATTCGGGTTTTTAAGGTACTGAGGCGCCGTATACTGCAGCTTTGAAACCCTGGATAACTGGTTTACCGCTCCCTTTGTTTCCATGTATTCCTGAGTCTGGGCGTATCCCTCCTGATTTTTAATACTCACTGTATTTCCATGATGATTAAACAGGTAGGTCTCTGAACGGCCTTTTTCATCGGTGAAGGTGTTCATATTAAATCCATACGCAATCGTCATTTTACGTTTTTCTACGGAATTTATAAATTCCTTCACTTCCCGGACTCTCGGAGGATTGGACGTATAGCTGTAAGTCATCTGATAGTTATCATAATTCTTTACAGAAGTCAGTAAGCCATTGGTTGTTGTCAGGAAAATTTCCTTGCCGTCAAAATCCTGAATACCATTTAAACAGCCATCCATATAGACAAAGGACTTAAAACGTCCTGCCGGATTTGTCACTGAACTTAAATGTCCGTTCATATAGGCCATGGTCAGCTTTCGTCCAACGCCATCCGTCACGCTCTGAATATGATTATCAACATAGGAAATGGTTAAAACATTGTTGTTGGAATCTTTGCACTGACAAAGATATCCGGAGGCATTAAAAATCAACCGGCCATTGTTCTTGTCTTTTACCGTATATTTTTCAGAAGTCGAGCTTCCCATCGTTAATTCATAGTCGGAATTATCCTCATCCAGCCATTTGGATTTGTCTTTATCCCACTTAAAGTAATGTTTGGAGCCTGTGCCGTCGGTCCATTCATAATACTGTGTATCTTCAATCGTCCGGGACTGAATCATCTGATGATAATTTAACCGGAAGCCTTTGCCATAACCGAGGTCCACATCTTTATCATTGGAGTTATAGACAAGATATAACTCATAAGGCATCCGGTTGCCTGAGATGGCATCCACCATGTGCTTAAAGATAAGGTTTCCGTTATAGTCATTCACAGAAACTGTTCCGGCTCGCCGGATATCCTGGGAATGATAGGTCCAGTACTGCTGCAGACCTGTATAGTTGACATACTTAATAAAAACCTTCGGCCGCAACTCCGCTAAATCATCTCCGGAATCCGAAGACAGATATTCGTTGTAATTACCGGATTCCACCCGGTCCTTTAACATCACACCATAGGCTTTACCATTGGTATACCAGTCTTTAACCATTTCTGTAATATCAAACTGTATGCTCTTGCCAATCTCATCGGAGAAAATATTGCAGTCGGCGATGCGGCTTTCATATTTCGGCATGGTATTCCATGTCACTGTGGTGGAATCCCAGTTATCCAGAATCCGATGCAGATTTACCTGCTTTGATGCCCTGTAATCACTCAGACATGTCACATTGAAAATAGCCGCAACCACCATATCGGCAGGCTTTAATGTCGGAAGTTCAAAGTTAATCAGGCTTCGTCCGACCCCGACACTGGTAGACTGTCCCGTGACTAATTTTAAATCATTGACAAAATTATCATTTGGATATCGGGAACAGATTCTTGTATCGTAAATCTTCCGGTAATCTGTCGGGCTGGTAATGATCGGGTCAATGACTACGGGCCATTTTCTCTCAGGGGCTTTCAGCCATTCGTGATCCGGAATCAGAATATAAATAAATCGCCCTTCCTTTTCTGTTTTCAGACACTGAACTTTGATATCATAAGATTGGCAGTCTGCCCCATCCACCATATATGGCGCAGCCATGGAAAAGGCACATTGACCGGAAGCATCTTTAAACTGAACCATCTGGCCCGCCGCTTCCGCCGTCAGTCCTTCTGCCTGAATTTCAAACATAATGCTGCCGTCCTCCGGCATCTCCCGGAGAATAATATTCTCCTTGAGCTCATCCGATGTCAAAACGTATTCCACATCCCCATAAGCCAGGGCTCCCGGATAACGAACCTTTGATGTCAGCCCTGTCACCACAGTCTCATCCTCGGATTCTTTAGTATTTTTAACCTGAATTTCTGCCGCCAGAGCATTGTACAATTTCCAATGAAGGCTCCAATCCCCACGCTGAAGGGAAACCATTGGTTCTCCCTGTGCCAGCTTTGCAAAATACACTTTCAAAGCATTTTTCCGGTTTGTATACCGCCCGTCCTTTTCCATATAAAGACGATTATCAATCCTTCTCCACCGGCCTTCTTCCATAAAATGTACCGGTTTCCCATATACCGCTGCCGTTACTGAATGGTCTGCATTTTCAAAACATTTCACACAGGCCTCACGTAAATCTTTTTTCTCTTTCATCCTGTTGCTTCCTTTCTGAATTTTTCTGTCTGCTTTCTGTCAAAACACTTAAACAATCAATGGCATCCACTCCTTATCAAAGTCTCTGCCTGTTAATAAGCGTTAAAATTCCAAAAGTGCAACCGGATAAAAAATTTTTTCCTTTCAGACAATATAAAACTCCCGGAGGTATATCATCCTCCGGGAGTCCATGATCCTATCCGATATTTACTTTATATTCCTATAAAACCTGCCCTTCATCCAATTCCACAACCGCGGCAACGGTTTCTGTCTGAGGGGTCTGTTTTTCCATCTCTTTATTATAATTCATCTTTACGACAAAAGCCGCCACTGCAAGCACCACCAAAATAATTCCCGCCATCAGCATATATTTACCGTCAAACCGTCCGACGGTACTGATGACATCATCCTTATACCCGATTTCCTTATTTTTTGATTCTTTAGCCCCCACCGGTGTCCCGCAGGCGCTGCAGAATTTGTCCTCCGGACCTATTTCTTTTCCGCATTTTCTGCAAACCATATTTTTTCTCAAGCCTCCCTCACGATTTTTCTCTATTATAATACCATTTCTGTGTATTCTGCAATCCCCGTTCCGTTGAACGGGCCGTCAAAAACGTGTGCATCGTAAGTGAGGCAGTTTTTATTCCCTTCCTTTGGCGTTTTCTTTTCCTGTGACATATTTGCGGATTTTTCTTACTGCGGTCGCCTGACTGATTCCCAGTTCTTTGGCCAGACGAACGGATGTCCCATATCGTTCATAGGCTCTCACAATAATTCCCTTTTCAAAAAATTCCAACGCATCTCGCAACGACGTATTGGAAAAGCGTTCTGTTGAAGCCTCTGTCATTTGTTCCGGCAATTGATAGGCATCTACTTTTTCTTTTTCAGTCGTTAAAACCAACCGCTCCAACGTATATTTCACCTCATTAATATTTTCCGGCCATCCATAGCTGAGCATCGCTTCCATTGCTCCGGGCGCCAATGATATATGCCTTCCGTATTTATCGTTATAACAGGCCAAATAATAATCTAAAAATCCGCTTAAATCTTCTGCACGTTCCGATATTGCCGGTACGTGAATTTCACATACCCGGAAGAAATAATAAAAATCGTCTAAAATTTTTTCCTCTCTTTTCATCATTTCGAGTGTTTTTTCAGATGTCGCAATGAGATGTACCGGATGCCTGTGAAGAATTTCCACCAATTTTTTCTGAATAGAAATTGGAAGCACTTCCACATGCAGAAGCAATATGTTCAATTCCGTTTCCGCTGTAAATATACCGGCTGCAGAGTCATTACCAAAGAGTTCCCTGTCAAGCACCTCTTCCGAAACATATTCACAATTATATTCCAAATCAACTCTGAAAATACTTCGTGCCATAAAGCGTTTTCCGGTGCCTTCCGGACCGCTGAGAAGTACCGGCGATCCCGCTTCTGAAAACTTTTTTAACAAACGATAATTATCCCTGGTTACTTTGTTTCTGTAAATGCATTCTTTCTGAAATCCTTCTTCTTCTTTCAAAGCCATTAAAGTCTGAATCAGGTACTGATTATCCTGCTTTAAACGATTATAATTCTGCTTTAGCTCCGCATAGCTTCCAACTTCCCAGGAAGAATAGCATATAATGGCCTCCAGTTGCTGATCCGCATCGTAAATTGGTATGCCTGTCACAAAAATTTCTTTTCCGGACACATCTTTCTGTACCGCTGCAATTTTTTTCTTTTTCCTGAGAACTTCTTCCGTGATGCACGGTGAAAAGATTCCGTCTGCCTCCAGCGTACCGGACGTCCGTCCCAAAATCTCTTCCGGGGTGATTCCAAAGGTCTGCCGGCATGAATCACTGGCATAGATAAAACGCCCCTGTGCATCCGCAATTGTTACACCTTCATGGATTGCCGATAAAACGGCACCGATTTTTTCCCACATACACGCTTCTTCTTTCTTCACCTTTTCAAACAGCGACATTTAAAATTTTAGAGAAAAACTTCTGTGCACGCTCTGTTTTCGGATGACGGAAAATTTCTTCCGGTGTTCCCTCTTCAATAACATATCCACCATCCATAAAACACACATGATCTGAAACCTCTGCTGCAAATCCCATTTCATGGGTCACGATTAACATCGTCATCCCGTCTTCAGCCAATTCCTTCATAACATTCAGGACTTCTCCGACCAACTCCGGATCCAGTGCGGATGTGGGCTCGTCGAATAAAATAACTGACGGTTCCATAGCCAGTGTCCGGGCAATTGCTACACGTTGCTGCTGTCCACCGGAAAGCTGCAGTGGATAGGCATCTTTTTTTTCATACATACCGACTTTCTTTAATAATATTTCTGCCTTTTTAACAGCATCTGGTTTTTTCATTTTTTTCAACTGAACCGGTGCCTCGATCACATTTTCAAGTACGGTTTTATGCGGCCATAAATTAAACTGCTGAAAGACCATTCCAACATTTTTGCGAATCTCTGATGCATTTTCCTCATTTTTTCGTGTATCCAGCTTATTGTGCACACCTTCTAATATATAGGTGTCGAAAAACTGAATCTGTCCCTGGTTCAAGTGTTCCAGATAATTCAGACAGCGCAGAAATGTACTTTTCCCGGATCCGCTGGGACCGACAATACTGATGACTTCACCTTCCAGAACTTTCAAATTAATATCTTTTAAAACTTCATTATCTCCATAATGCTTGCCCAAATTTTTTACCGAAATAATTTCTTTATCACTCCGTATCATATCATGTGCCTCCTTCGATAAGTTTTAATTTCAATTCGTTTGGATATCCCTTCAATCACCAGATTGATCGCCCAGTAAAATACAGCGGTACACAAATAGACATGCAGTGGACTAAAGGTAATCCCAATGGCTTCCTTCGTCATCATTGTCAATTCTGTCACCGTAATAATGGATAAGATTGACGAATCTTTTACCGTCTGAATAAACTGTCCGGTCATTGGCGGGAGAATAACGCTGACCGTCTGCGGAAGAAGTATCCTTCGAAGCCGCATCATATAAGGCATTCCCATTGCCAGTGCCGCTTCATTCTGACCTTTTGGCAATGCCCGTATGCCACTTTGTAAAATGACTGCCACATAAGCGGCTGTATACATACCAAGTACAATAACCCCCGTCCAGAAAGCCGGCATCCGTATTCCAAGTGCCGGAAGCCCATAATAAATAATATAAATCTGTACCATAAACGGTGTACACCGAAAAATTTTAATATAAGCTTTTGTGAGCCCGGAGGCTGCCCGGTTTTCCGAAATACAGGCAATACCAAGAACTCCTCCGAGTACTATAGCCAGAAGTATCGCCAATAGCGATACTACGATAGTCGTTACAATCCCTTCCATCAAAAGCGGGACCGCAATTTCGATAATATGCAGCATGCCTTTTCCTCCTTATTTCCGGGTACTTACCCGACGCTCCTGATATTTTACAATTTCTTCCAGTAATGCATTTACAATAAAGTACATGATACCGATCGTCACATAAAACGGAAGCGTCACATAGGTCTGTGTGACCAGACGTTGTGCCGCACGGGTCAGTTCCACTACAGCGATAATGGACAGCATCGGTGACATTTTAATAACATTAATAAATTCGCTGGTCATCTGCGGAAGAACGATGTTAAATACCTGAGGAAATATAATTCGCAGCCATATTTTCATTTTCGGCATTCCAAGAGCTTCCGCTGCCTCATACTGCCCTTTCGGAATCGCACTCAGACCGCCTCGGATAATTTCCGACATAAAGCCACCACTGTTCAAACTCAATGCGATAATTCCTGAAAGTAATGCACTGACATCGATTCCGAGCATAGCAATGACATAATAAATCAAGAAAATCTGAACAATCACCGGCGTACCACGGACAAAGCTGACGTAGATCCCGGCCACACCGTTTAGTAAACGATTACTTGTCATACGCATTAACGACAACAACATTCCGACACACAGGGCGATTAAAATTGCTGCCACTGATACAAGAATCGTATATCCAAGCCCGCGTATCAGATAGGGCATATATTTCATCACCAAATTGACATTTTCCATATTTTAACCTCCCTTGATCCTCGTGGTTATTCTGCCGGTATGTAATCGGACTGCGGCAGTTCGACCGTTTCACCAAACCATTTTTTCTGAAGTTCTGCCAATGTGCCATCTTCCTCGAACTTTGCAATTTCTGCATTAATATAGTCGTATAATTCACTGTCTTCTTTTCGAACTGCCCAGCCCAGATACGTTTTTCCACCAATGCTTCCGACGATTTCGTAATCATCCGGATTATTTTTAACTAATGTTGCCGACTGTGCATATCCCTGAGCTACAAGATCAATCGTACCGTTTTTCAGTTCCATATAAGCCTCCGGAAATGAGTCATAGGTTTTCAAATCCGTCATCCCTTTTCCACCATTAGCAATCAACGTTTCACTATAAGCTTTGACATCCGGTTCATTATAGCAGGATGTCTGTGTGCCGACGATTTTTCCTTCCATATCTTCAACCGACTGAATCGAATCATCACTCTTTCGTTTGATTAATACGGTTGTCCCTTCCTGAATCGGATATGTCATTGAATATTTTTCCGCTCTCTCTGCAGTAATTCCGAGACAAGCTCCCGCAACATCATATTTTTTTGCTTCCAGCCCCGCTAATATTCCCTGAAATGGCATATCCTGATAGTCCAGTTCTACACCGAGGTCATCACATATTTTCTGAAAAATATCCGCATCATAGCCGATAATCTTATCGCCGTCCAGATATTCAAATGGCTCATATGCCGCCTCTGTTGCAACGACCAGTTTTCCTTTTTCTTTAATTGCCTCCAGTGTTAATTCCCCCTGACTGACCGTTTCCGAAGCTGCCGTGCCGCTTCCCGAACCGCTTTTTCCACATCCGGCCAATAAGCTGATTCCCATCACACATATCAATGCTGCTGCTAAAAATTTGCTCTGTTTTTTCATAATTCTCTGTCCTTTCTGTCTTTTCATATCCTGTTGTTCCCGTAAAAAGGACGCCGAAACAGAAATCTCCAGCGCCCTTGCTTTCATGTTTGTTTTCACTATGTATTTTATCTACAATCTCAAATGATTCTTTTTCTGGTATGCCAGTATAGAGAGAAACTCAAAGATAATATTTGCTCCCATATATGCCGTAATTTCTGAATGATCATAAGGTGGTGCCACCTCAACCACATCAAATCCAACAAAATTCAGCGTTTTTAACTGTCGAATAAACTCCAGTGTTTCAAATGACGTAAATCCGCCGACTTCCGGTGTTCCTGTTCCCGGTGCATATGCCGGATCCACAAAATCAATATCAAATGTTAAAAAAACTTTCCTGGTACCGACCCTCTCCCTGATGGCCATTCCGAGTTCCTCTGCCGTCATGCCATGCAGCTCATTACCGGGTATGACTTTAAATCCCAGATCCGCAGCAATTTTGAAATCATCCGGATCATATAAGGAACCACGCATACCAACCTGTATCGAACAGGATGGATCAATCAGCCCTTCTTCCAGTGCTCGTCTGAAAGGTGTTCCATGATTATATTTTTTACCGAAAACAGTATCACACAAATCCAGATGTGAATCAAAATGAACAAGTGCCACCGGACCGTGCTTTTTAGCAACTGCCCGAAGCTCGCCCAAAGTGACTGCATGATCTCCGCCCAGGCCTACCGGCACTGCACCGGCGTTCAAAATTCCTGTATAACAACTCTCAATCGCATCATAGGTGTCCAAAATATAATCAGGAATGACAGGAACATCGCCCAGATCCGCTCCGGAAATGCTTTCCATGATATTAACGCCCATCGATACATTATTCGGTTTGATCATTGCGGAAATGTTCCGTATTCCGTTCGGACCAAACCGTGAACCTGTCCGGAATGAAGAAGCTGTATCAAAAGGAATGCCGATGATTGCAAAATCTAATCCTTCCGCACTGTCTGCTTTCGGCAGACGCATAAAATTTCCCATATTACAAAATCTGGGTGAACTTGTCGCACTTGGCGGCTGATAATTACTGCTCATAATCAAAACCTCCTGTATTATCCTGAAAATCCAATCGAGTATTCATCTCTGAATAACAAAAAAGACGTATCCCTTTATTTCGGACACGTCTTTGTGTTTCTTTCGATGTTTTGGTTTTATCACAAATAAATAACTTTGTCAAACCGTATTTCTGAAATTTTTTTTAATTTCTCACAGCTTATTCATTTTTGAATAGGCTTTAATCCTTTGTTTACTGTGCATTTTCAACAAATTTTAAATTTTATGACACTGTTATTCATTTTTGAATATCAGAGGAGATGAAAACGCTGTTTGATAATGCCTGCCAAAGCTTCTGCCGTGCCTTCTATCCCAAGAAATGTACTGTCCATCATAAGGTCCTTATAGTTTATATCTCCCGGCAGATACCCTGCGTATCGTTTATGATATTCATCACGGGCTTTATCAACCTTGGCAATCATTTTTCTGGCCTCTTCTTCTTCCATTCCCAGACTCTGTGTACAGTTTTTTACCCGGTTTTCATACGTACTGTAAATGTATGTATGCATACAATCCCTGCGATCCCGTAAAATATAATCTGCACACCGGCCAACAATAATACAGGAGGGTCCTTCCGCCAGATTTCGGATGATTTCCACCTGTTTTTGAAAAATAGCATCTCTTTTTTCCATTTTTCCGACTCCCAGTGGATATCCCATATAAAGAAATCCCTTATGGGCTGTTTCTTCAAAATCACTGACTTCAGAAACGCTCATTCCTGTTTTTCTCGCTGTCGCTTCGACAATATCACGGTCGTAAAATTCTATATCCAGAATTTCTGCCAATTCTCTGGCAATCGGACGCCCCAGACTTCCAAATTGACGTGTCATCGTTATTACATAATGTCCCATGAAAAAACCTCCTGCATATATTTTTGTATCCATCATAGGCTTTTCCATAGAGCCAGGTCAATGTTCATTTTTGAATAGTCTGTCTTAGAATTCTTCGCACAGAAAAAGCACCATTCCCAATGCTCTTACGTCATCGAAAACAGTGCTTCCTAGTGCGCCTCCAGGGGCTCGAACCCTGGACACCCTGATTAAGAGTCAGGTGCTCTACCAACTGAGCTAGAAGCGCATCTATTCATACTTTAACAGCAAAATCTATTATAGAGTACTTTCAAAAAAAATGCAAGTATTTTTTATGTTTTTTACAGATTTTTTTTTGAAATATTTAAGAATTTCCTGTATCTTCCTTTCCTTTTTTGTAATATAATAAAGACAGTCTATGAAATCTTACAGAAAGGCAGGTTTAGTTACCGTTCTAAGCGATTTAAATTATGAATACAGATACGATATCTCAGCTTTTAAGTTTTTCCATCGGAACCTTCTCCGTAGAAAAGCTGTTCTATGTTTTACTTTTGATTCTTCTATGTTTTATCATCAGTAAGATCATCTTAAAAATACTAAAACGTATTATCAACCGTTTTCCTTTAGACCCTTCAATCCAGATTTTTATGATGACGGGTCTGAAAATTCTGCTGATTTTCATTTCCACAATTATTATTACAGAATATCTCGGTATACCGACTACATCCCTTGTGGCCCTTTTAAGTGTTGTCAGTCTGGCTGTATCTCTGTCTATTCAGGGATTGCTCTCCAACGTTGCCGGAGGCCTTACCATTTTATTCACCCGGCCTTTTACCGTTGGCGATTATATTGAACTGGATAGTCTGTCCGGCAAAGTTACCCAGACAGGACTCATCTATACCCAGCTTCTGACACCAGAAAACAAAACGGTTTTTCTTCCCAACAGTCAGGTCTGTGACGGACGCATCATTAATTATACCAATGAAACCGTCCGCCGGATTGAGATCCTTGTGGGCGCTTCCTATAACGCTGCAGCAGATGACGTAAAAAAAGCTTTGTATGAAGCCATAAAGACTTTTCCACAATTGCAGCAGGACCCGGCACCGGCTGTCCACATCCGGGACTACCTGGACAGTTCGATCCAGTATGTTATTCACGCCTGGGTACCTACCGAACTGTATTGGGATGCTTACTATACCCTGATGGAAGAAATCAAACGTTCTTTTGACCGGCACCATATTGACATGGACTATCCGCATATGAACATTCACATGATAGGAGACAAAAAAAATGGATAGACAAAAAAAATCATCAAAAAATCATTTTCAGGCCAATAGAAAATATTTTTCTATCTGTGTCTACGCCGTAGCCACCTTTGTCATCTGCCTGTTTATTTACCGCTTCACGGGAAACTGGAAACATACCCGGCAGCAGATTGGAAACATATTATCTGTGTTTTCACCATTTCTCATCGCGTTTTTAATTGCATACTTTATTAACCCCATGGTCAGGCACATTGATAACCTGCTCTTCCGGAAAACTCTGAAAGACCGGTTCCGCCGCGGCCATCTCCTGCTTTCGATGATCCTTGCATATATTATTATGATCGGCGGCATTATTCTCATATTCATATTCATTGTGCCCCAGATTATCAACAGCATCAGCCAGCTGGTCCGTATTTCTCCGGTCCTTTATCAAAACGCCCTGACGACACTGGAAACGCTGGACAGCCGTTTCCCAAACCTGGATCTATCCTTTATTTCCCAGGCGGCACAGGATGTTTTCCCCGATGTATTTGACTTTTTCCGGACATTTATGTCGGATACCGTGCTTCCGTTTCTTTATAATGCGGGACTTTCTATCATCAGCTGGTTTATTAACATACTGCTTGCTTTTGTTATTTCCTGCTATTTGCTGTTCAGTAAAAATAAGCTCATCAAATCTTTAAAAAGATTGGCCTATGCCATTTTTTCGGAAAACGTTGCTCTGAAGCTTTTTGATACGCTGAAAAACTGTAATCAGATTTTCAGCCAGTACATTATCGGAAAAACATTGGATTCTGCAATTATCGGCGTTCTTTGTCTGGTTTCCATGACCCTTTTAAAACTGCCATATGCCCTGATTATCAGCCTTATTGTCGGCATCACAAATATGATTCCTTACTTTGGGCCTTTTATCGGAGCCATTCCCGGAATCCTGATTTTACTGATCATTAACCCGAAATCTTCTCTGATTTTTGCGATTTTGATTTTTGCCATCCAGCAATTGGACGGCTCTGTTATCGGTCCGAAGATTCTCGGAAAGTCTACGGGGCTTCAGCCGATTTCCATTATCTTTGCCATCACCGTCGGCGGCGCTGTTGCCGGTGTTCTCGGCATGTTCCTCGGTGTACCGATCGTTGCCGTACTCACCTATCTCATTGGCAAACTGATCGATTATCTTCTGATACGCAAACGGCTTGAACCTGACCTGAGCAATACAAAAGAAGCTCTGGCATCCGGTATCCCCGTTGATGAAGATTTTAAAGAAGAATTTGAATCCCTCACCTTTGAAGAGGAGGAAGGAAAAGACCGCTAACCTTTAATAAAAACTTATATTGTACAAGAAAGGAATGACACCTATGCGTTTACGAAACGTAAAAGGCTCAAAGGAAACGATTGCAGCCAGCCCTTTCGTCATCCAGGATATCACGGCCAAAAAAGGCCACTGGAACGAACTCTTTGAAAATAATCAACCCCTTTATATAGAAATCGGTATGGGTAAAGGTCAGTTTATCCTTGAAATGGCCCGCCGGAATCCAGATAAAAACTTTATCGGAATTGAAAAATATTCCAGTGTCCTCGTACGGGCTCTGGAAAAATGTGAAGAATTTACCGGAAATAACCTGCGTTTTATCCGCATGGATGCGGAAATACTTACGGATGTCTTTGACCACCATGAAATTTCCGGTATTTACCTGAATTTTTCTGATCCATGGCCAAAAGACCGCCACGCAAAGCGCCGTCTGACCTATCGGGACTACTGGGACCGTTATAACGAAATCCTGAAACCCGACGGAAAACTTATTTTTAAAACAGACAACCGTCCCCTTTTTGACTTTTCGCTGGAAGAAGCGGAAATCGCCGGATGGACACTGGAAAAGGTCTCCTATGATCTCCATCACAGTCCGGAAGCAGAGGGCAACGTTATGACCGAATATGAAGCCAAATTTTCCGCTCTGGGCAATCCGATCCACCGTCTCATTGCCTGCCGCTGAACCCTGTCACTGAACGCCGCATATACTGATTAATAATGCTCTGAGGTGACTGGTTTGAAAAACAACAGACACATTCACAAAAGAATCTGCTGTTTATGCTATGATCACAAATGTATGGATAAGTGCTTTATTCAATGTCATAAGTCCTGGAAAGAAGTTTGTCATTTTATTCGAAATATCGGCAAAAAAAAATGTCCGTGATTCCCTACGGAATCACGGGACAATTAATTTTATGGCTTTTGGAACGATGGAAAGCTCCACAGGGAGTTTTCCATACTCCCGGCCATCAAAGTCCACAATAATATCTGTTTCTCCTCTGGATTCAATGCGTATATGATCTGTCCGAAAATGGCGCACCTTCGGATGTTTCGGCATCTTCTTACGAAGGGCCTGCACGCCCAGCACCGGCATCTGGCCCAAATCCATCTTTTTTACAATCAGCACATCAAACAGTCCATCATCCGGGTCCATCTCTGACATCCCCCGATAGATTCCAAAACTGCCGCAGGCATTAATTACCATAAAGGAAATGACCTCCCTCTCTCCCCTGAACTGGGCAGAATCAAAACGGACATTCAAGGTTTTGACTCCCTTTCTGGATACGTCCATCACCCCTTCCATGTAATAGGCCATTTTCCCAAGAACCGCTTTGGATTCCTGAGAAACTTTATCCCCGACGTTTGCGCCGATACCGCCGCTGACCCGGTTTATAAAATAACGGTCATTGATCTTTCCCACATCGATATCCCGTATTTTAAATTCCATAATCATTTTACAGAAGGCCTCCGGTGTCTGGGGCGGTTTTGCATATTTGGCAAAGTCATTGGCCGTCCCGACAGAGATTACTGCCAGCGGTGTCCCGCTTTTCCCTTCCATGAGTCCGTTCACAACGTCGTTAATGGTTCCGTCACCGCCAACGGCCACCAGAAAATCATATTCTCCCCTTTGAATGTCCCGTGCTTCCCGGAGGGCATCGCCTTCGTGCTGTGTGTAAACGACCTGAATGCCTTCAACTACCTGATTCAAAACCAAACATCCAACCACACTTTCTATGCTCTTTAAAAAATTCTGCTTTCCGGATGAAGGATTAATGATAAATTTAGCCCTCATGTACACCCTCCCTGTGCCGTTTTTCCTGACGTTTCTGCCGTACTTCCTCTTTCATAGCCTCGATACGCTCTGCCCCTTCCCGGTCAATGATCCGAAGGGTTTTCACAACAAATACTTTGTCGCCATCCGTTTTCTTCAGACGGATTTTTCCCCGTATATAACCATGCTCCGGGCATTCGGCCAGGCAATAGTAAGACCGGTTCTTTCCCGAGAACCAGCGAATCCGTTTAAAAGCCGTCTTCCCGCACTTATAGCACCGTGTCGTCCGGGCTTCCCGGTCTGCCATCGCCGCTTCCTTCGTTTCAAACTCTTTTGATACATATTTTGCATAGGTATCGTAGATCAGTTTAATCTCTTCCCTGCGTGTTTTCGGATTCTGATAGTAATCCACCGTATACCAGCGTTCCACTTCTTTTCTGTCCATTCCGGCAAATATGGCCGCTGTATATTCTGCATCGCAAATCGCTCTGTGGAAATCCTTTTTCTTATCCATTTTAAGATAGTCTATGGCATGCTCCAGAGACATGGCACTATTTCCGTCATCATAAAATATCCGGAACAATTTCTGTACATTATAATATTTAATCGGTCCTGGCAGCAGATCCTCCAGATGATAAAACTTCATATTTCGCTGCAGTTCCAGTAAATCCAGGTTGCCCCAGGTACAAAACATATAGTCTTTCCCGCACCATAACATAAAATCTGCAAGAACCTTCGGAAACCGTGTTCCGTGGCTTAAATCCTTTTCCGTAATCCCCGTCAGGCTTTTTGTTATATGATGCATCTTCCGATAAACCTTCGGTTTAATCACTTCACTGAATCGGTCAATCTCCCGGCCATCCTCATCTAATTTCACCGCGCCGATTTCAATAATCTCGAAAGGCAGGCACTTATTGGATGCACCTTTTCCATAGGGTGATTGATTCCATTCAAAATCCACCACAATATATTCCATAATAATCTGTCTCACTCTCTCCGTAGCATTCTTTATCATTATATCATATGTTATCTGTATCTGCGAGGATTTATCTTTATACAAAAAAAACAGGAAACAGTCAAAAACTGTTTCCTGTTTTTCAGGACCTTACTGGCCTTTAATCTGGTTCGCACTGACAACCACAGAATGTGGAATCGGCTTCCAGTTAATTTTCTTAAATACTGCCACAATAGAAATCGGCAAATACGTAAACATAAATAATGGAAATGTGAATAAGTACATAATTTTTTTCTGAGGACTGCAGTAAATCCGGTTCCACTCAGAAAGGGTCGTAATCAGGCCCATAATGAAAAATGAAATATATGAAGCAATAATCGAATACATGCATAAGGACATTAAAACATCCATGACCACTTTTCCATTGCCGTCTCCGACAATCAATGCGCTGATACAGGCCAGAATAATGGCCGCTGTCACCAGAAGTCCCGGCAGCAATGTCATAAACATATCATAACAGGAGAACTTAAAGTCTATAAAAATTTTCTTTACAAGATCTCTTCCATAACGGAAAAACACCTGGTAAAAACCTTTTGACCAGCGCAGACGCTGATTCCAAGAATCAATAAAGCGTACCGGCTGCTCATCATAAAACATGGCATCCGCACAATATCCGATCCTGTCCCCGCGGATAATATTCTCGGTTGAAAACTGAATATCCTCCGTCAGAAGGAAACAGTTCCATCCATTATTCCGCTTAATAATGTCTTTATGGACAAGAAAACCGGTTCCTGAAACGAGACAGCTTGACCCGAGAATCATCCGGGCGTTATTCAAATACCGCGCCTCCCGCAGGAACCACAGGCCATAACCGGAGGTGATCCAATTATCGCTGTAATTTTTAGAATTCCGATAACTTGTCACCAGTGAATAGCCGTTATCAAAAACCGTATTCATCTGTGTAATGTAATCCTTTTCCAGAACATTATCTGCATCAAAAATAAAGAAACCTTCATAATATTCCGGTCCATACTGCTGTTTAATCCGTCCAAGCAGATAATTTAACGCATATCCCTTACCCTTTTCTTCCTGATTAAACCGCTCAAAAACAATGGCTCCCGCCATTCTTGCAACTTCCGCTGTATTATCCGTACAGTTATCCGCAACAACAAAAACATCGACTAATTCCGAAGGATAATTCTGATTTTTTATACTTTCGATGAGATGTGCAATGACTGCACTCTCATTTCTTGCAGATATAAGTACGCCATAACGATGCTGATTTTTTGCAGTAAACCGTTTTGGCTTACAAAATAGCCCAACCAGCAGGTAAATGGTCTGATATAAATACAGCAAAACAAATATGCGAAGTATGCATACAATAATAGTATCCAGTGTACCACCCATCTAAATCACCTTTTTACATCCCTTTAACCTTATTAATACATATCTTAGTATAAGTACTCCTTGGATAGTATATCACTTTCCTATTATTTGTCTATGGACTAAATTATAAAAAATTCTTACATTTTTCCAACTTTTTTCGTCACAGACACCAATTTACTGCCTGACTATGCTAATATAGTTATATATATCCAAAATATATTACTTTATTCAGGAGGATAACATGGCAGTTTTAAAACCTTTTGCAGCCGTACGCCCGGTTCCGTCTCTGGTCCGTCAGGTCGCCGCGCTGCCCTATGATGTAATGAACAGTGATGAAGCCCGTGAAATGGTCCGCGATAACCCCTATTCTTTTTTACATGTGGATAAAGCAGAAATTGACCTTGATCCCTCGGTAAATCCCTACGATGATCAGGTCTACGAAAAGGCGGCTCACACGTTGAAGCAGATGCGTTCCGATGGTATCTATATTCAGGAGGATAACCCCTGCCTTTACATATACCGTCAGATCATGTTTGGCCATTCCCAGACCGGCATCGTCGGCTGCGTTTCTATTGATGATTACGCCAAGGACATTATCAAAAAACACGAAATGACCCGGGCAGATAAAGAAGCGGACCGCATCCGCCATGTGGACACATGCGATGCCAATACCGGCCCTATTTTTCTGACTTACCCTGAAAACCAGAGGATTACCGGCAGAATGAATGGCTGGACAGAGACCCATGCCCCGGTCTACGACTTTACTTCCGAAGATGGCATTCAACATATCCTCTGGATAATTGATGATAACGAAACCATTCTTGAATTCCAGAAGGACTTCGAAAATACTTCTTATTTATATATTGCGGACGGTCATCACCGCGCCGCCTCCGCCTTTCATGTTGGCATGAAACGACGCGAAGAAAATCCCGGTTATACCGGAAATGAGGAATTCAACTATTTCCTTTCCGTTCTTTTTCCGGATAAACAGCTTCATATCTGGCCATACAACCGCTATGTCCATGACCTGAATGGTCTTACAGAGGAAGCCTTTTTATCCACCCTGGAAAAATGTTTCGATATTACGCCCCTTTCCCATCGCTTTGAACCGGAAGAAAAACACCAGACAGGGATGTATCTGAAGGGCCGGTGGTACTGTTTATCCATGAAACCGGGAACTTTCGATGAAACGGATCCTGTAGACCGGCTGGACGTATCCATTCTTCAGAAAAATCTTCTGGAGCCTGTCCTCGGTATTGATGATCCGAGAACAAGCCCGCGGATCGATTTTATCGGCGGCATCCGCGGACTTTTAGAGCTTGAACGTCTGGTCGATGAAAATCATGGCGTGGCTTTTGCCATGTACCCGACAACCCTAGACGATCTGATGTCCATTGCAGATTCAGGTAAAGTCATGCCACCGAAGTCTACCTGGTTTGAACCAAAGCTTCGAAGCGGTATCTTTATCCACGAACTGTCTTAATCCTATTTCACCATAAAGGACGGCGTGTTCCCTTTAAACCGGAACCTGCCGTCCTTTAAAATTTCTACAGATTTTTCATGATCCGTATTCAATTATTCTTCTTTAAAACCCTTCGCAAAGCCTCACATAAAACTCTCATATCCACAGGCTTTGCCACATGTGCATTCATTCCCGCATCCATAACCGCCTGAACATCCTCTGCAAAGGCATTGGCTGTCATAGCCACAATCGGTATGGAAGCTGCGTCCTCTCTGGACATCTCCCGCACCCATTTTGCTGCCTCAAATCCGTTCATCACCGGCATTTGAATATCCATCAGAATGGCATCATAGGTTCCCGGCTCCGCACGCTCAAACTCTCTGACCGTCTGCAGCCCGTCCTCCTTCACGGTAGTGCCGGCGCCGCACATGTGAAGCAGCTCACAGAGAATCTCCGAGTTAAGGGCATTATCTTCAGCTACCAGGAAATGACGTCCCGACAAAAGCTCCGTCTCTGTCCATTCTTCCTCCGGTGCCGGATGCACTTCTTCCTGTTCCGGACAGGACATTTCAAATTCCAGTTCCACAACAAAGGTCGTCCCTTCACCGGAACGGCTGTTTACCTGAATTCTTCCGCCCATCAATTCAATGAGCCCCTTGGTTATGCTGAGCCCTAATCCGGTTCCCTCTACCCTCGAAACAATGCTGCTTCTTGTAAACGGCTCAAACAGATGTTCCGTAAATTCCTGTGACATGCCGATACCGGTATCCTGAACCGTAAAACGGTACCGGTTCCAGCCCGGTGCGTTCAACGGCGGAATTTCTTCCGTCCGGAACATAACCCGACCGCCCTCCGGCGTGAACTTGAGGGCATTTCCAATCAGATTAATTAAAATCTGGTTGATTCTCAAACTGTCTCCACAGCATGTTTTATGCTGCAGATTCCCCGTCTGGCATTCAAAGATAAGCCCTGCCTCTTTACTTATGTGTGATAAAGAAGTAATAGAAGTGTAAAAAATTTTGCCGTTCCTATCCGGCACTTGCGCAGGGTGTCGGATAGGTCGGGCTTTATTCTTCGGGCAAGTCAATCTTGCCTACAA
>DBGCEW010000193.1:0-7166 GCA_048357495.1 Frisingicoccus sp. | reverse complement strand
CGGAAGGCAAGATTCGCCACATCGGTTTTTCATTCCATTCGACGGCGGCTGAACTGGAAGAACTGCTGACAGCCCATCCGGAGATGGAATTTGTCCAGCTTCAGATTAACTATGCGGATTGGGAAAATGCTGCGATTCAGTCCAGAGCATGTTATGAAGTGGCACGGAAACATGGGAAACCAGTGATTATTATGGAGCCTGTTAAAGGCGGTATGCTGGCAACACCGCCGGAATCTGTCAGAGAAATATTTAAGGCAGCAAATCCGGAGGCTTCTGTTGCTTCCTGGGCAATCCGTTTTGCAGCGGATCTGGAGGGCGTTATTACAGTGCTGTCCGGTATGAGCAATATCGAACAGATGGAAGATAACCTTTCCTTTATGAAGCATTTTACTGCTTTAACAGAAGATGAAAGAGCAGTCATTAAAGAAGCACAGGAAGCATTGAACCGTGTACCGATGGTTCCATGCACGAACTGCAATTACTGTGCGAAGGTCTGTCCGGAAAATATCGGTATTTCCGGTTCTTTTACAGCTCTGAACTATCTGATTCTCTATAACAACAAGGAAATGGCAGCCTCAGAGGGGGAATGGCTGGTTGAAAGACATGGAAAGAAAGCGGCAACGGAATGTATCAAATGCGGCAAATGTGAACAGGCTTGTCCACAGCACATCTCCATTCGTGATGAACTGGTAAGAGTCAGCGAAGCATTCTATAATTAAACAAAAGTTATCATTACAATAATAATAAGTTATTTGCCATTATTCCAAATTGATTCTATACTTAATATATGGGATGAAAAGGGGGTTACATTATGGCAAATGCAGTGTTTAAGTTATTGATTCAGGCGGAAACCCTTGAACCGGCAAGGCAGAATAAAAATGAGATGGAGATTACCTGCAGCCGGGAGAAGGAAGTTGTCCTGGAAAAGTCCGGAGAAGATGTTGGAGAACTGTATCTGAAATTTACCGATTATCTTTGTGATGAAACGGAGCAGCTTATTGGCGCTGTGATCAATTGTGACTTTGGGGATAAGAAACTGAGTGTTGCTATTTATCCGGGGAAGATATTTCATTTTACCCATTGGGAAACCTTTGTGAACGACGAGGGGGAATCTGAAAGATTCGCTACCAGATATGCACTGGAGCTTGAACCATTAATCGCGGATGAACAGTCAGGCTTCCATGAATTTCTGACAGAAAAGATGACGTTTCAACAGGCGCTGGAAGATGTGATTCATCCATCGATGGTATAAATGTATTTAGGAAAAACGAAGAATGAAAGTTCTTCGTTTTTTTATGTGGTGGGTGGTGGTGAAGGAAACAAATATTGGCATGGAGATGGATTTATGGTAAACTGGAAACGGATATGCCATATTCCGGAGATGAAAGATGAGGTGCGCCGAAAAAGAGGGTGTTGGCAAAGGCGCGGAAAGAAGGGAAATGATGGTTGTTTATTTTTCAGGAACAGGAAATAGCCGCTATGTTGCCCGAATGATGGCTGAAAAGCTGGGGGACGAGGTGATTGATGCGGGGATTTATATAAAGAATCATAAAAAAGGAAAATTTTTGTCGGATAAGCCATGGATTTTTGTAGCGCCCACATATTGCTGGCAGCTTCCGAAAATTTTGGCGGCCTTTATTCGGAAATCGGATTTTTCGGGTGAAACGGATGCCTATTTTGTTATGACCTGCGGTGCTGAAATCGGTAATGCCGGAGTAAAAATCCGGTCATTATGTCAGGAAAAGGGATTTAATTACAAAGGTGTTTTGGAAGTGAAAATGCCCGAAAATTATATTGCGCTTTTCAACGTGCCTGATGAAAAGACATCGGAGGCAATTATCGGGAGAGCAGAAGCTGTTGTCATGAAAGGTATCGGAGCGATTCAAAGGGGAAAGGATTTTTCGGAGCCGAAGGTGGGATTTATCGATCGATGTAAAAGCGGTATAGTTAACGATATTTATTATAAGGTTATTGTTAAAGCCAAAGCTTTTTATACAACCGATCAATGTATTTCCTGTGGGAAATGTGTAAAAGATTGTTTGCTGAATAATATTCAACTTGCAGACGGAAGACCTGAATGGGGGGACAGATGCACCCATTGTATGGCCTGTATTTGCGGATGTCCGACGGCGGCGATTGAATATGGCAAAAGATCCCGGGGAAAACGCAGGTATAGGTGTAAAGATTTTATAAAAGAGTCATTTTGAATAGTTACCGGATAGTTTCTGTATGAATGATTTGAAAACCGGTTTTTAAGTATAGTTTTAAAGCATTTTGATTCCAGTCCGCTACATGAAGCTGAATAGAGGACAGATGCTGCCTTTGAAGATAACATAGGGAGAAGATCAGAAGTTCCTGACCAAAACCCTGTCTCTGCTTTTTTTCAGGGACAATGAGGTCGTCAATTTCATGATGCTTTATGGTAACGGCACCGCAAAACTCACTGTTTTTTTCATAGATAAATATTTTATCGCAGTTTTTCAAAAGTGTTTTCCGGTCAGCGCAGCAGTGTACAGGAGAGATATTCAGTGCGGTCCTCATTTTTGAAAAACACTGGTCGTATGCATCAGCATAGGTTTCGAAGTCGTCCTCCCTGTAATTACGCAGGGAAAGGCTGCTGTGAATCTCAGGGCCAAAGTATTCCAGGGTGTGTACAATAATATCCAATTTAGATAAAATCCTTTCATTAATAAAGTAAGCCCTCCCTTCCGGATTGATTTAAAAACCTGGAAGAGAGGGGATTTTTATTTAATATAAACATGGATGGTATCAATCCGGTTTTTGTCCATCTTTTCGATGACAAAGCGAATGGAATCCTGGGTGATCTCTTCGCCTTCGGTTGGAATATGTTCCAGAATGCTGATCATATGTCCGGCAATCGAGTCATAGTCATCGGATTCGATATGGCATCCGAAGGCTTCATTGATATCGTCGAGACGGGTAGAGCCGTCCACAAGATATTCATCGGAATCCAGTTTCTGGATCGAATCCACTTCATCGTCATCATATTCATCGCGGATTTCTCCAACGATTTCCTCCAGAAGGTCTTCCAGCGTAATGATTCCGGCAGTCGCACCGTATTCATCCAGAACGATTGTAATATTAATAGAGTTTTCACGCATCTGAATCAATAAATCTGATGTTTTCTGATACTCATAAGTGAAATAAGGGGTACGCAGAAGGTCCCTGATCTCAAAGTTTTCTTTACTGCCTTCATATTTAAAGAAGTCCTTCAATGTAACAATACCGATGACATTATCCTTTGTTTCTTCATAGACAGGCAAACGGCTGTACATATCTGTTTTGAAAGCCAGACGGAGTTCATCATAGGTGATATTTGAAGGTACAGAAACCATATCAATCCGTGGAACCATGACGTCTTTCGCAAGAGAGTCGCCGAAGTCTACCACATTATTGATCATCTCTTTTTCTTCGCTTTCAATAACGCCTTCTTCGTGACTGACATCAATAATCGTGAGAAGCTCGTTTTCAGTAATCACCCGTTCCTTGCCGGTAAAACGCATACCGAAAAGTTTCATCAACCCAAAGGAAATCTTGTTGACGATGAAAATAAGCGGGGTGAAAATGGTTGTCAGACAGTGAACCGGTTTTACATAAAGAAAGCAAATTTTCTCAGCATAATGGGTCGCCATGGATTTTGGTGTGATTTCACCGAAAACCAAAACGAGTAATGTGAGTATACCGGTAGAAACGCCGACAGCGGAAGCTGCTCTGTCAGCCATGCCGAGATTGGCCATGATACGGGTCACCATGGTGGTCGCCAGGGAAGACGCAGACAGGTTCACAATGTTGTTGCCAATCAAAATGGCACTGAGCAGTTTTTGAGGTTCTTCAATAATTTTCCGAATCATAGTAGCTTTTGGACGGCCTTCTTCCTCGAAGGTTCGTATACGGATTTTATTTACCGTTGTAAAAGCTGTTTCTGCCGATGAGAAAAAGGCAGATAAGATTAAAAGAATAACCAGAATAACTAGTTGCGCCACGCTCGTGGGGTCCAAATAAAATCATCTCCTGTAAATTTAATATAATAATCAAAGGATTATTTGATAACGATTCTATCTTATATAAGTAGGAATGTCAAGAAATAAGAGGAAATATGATATTTATACTTGTAATCCTGAAAAAATCATTGTACAATGGATATTGTTTAGGTAAAAAATAATTTTTATTTTTGTCGGGAGGACACATATATTATGCGTAAAAAATCTCATGTTTCATTGGCGAATCATATGCTGGATGGATTAAAGGATGAAGTATTGGTTTCTCATTCACGTATGTTTCAGTTTGGAAGTCTTTTACCGGATCTGGTGCCTTCATTTTTAACCAAAAAACATCGAGTGGATACGACATTTGATATTTTAGAGAAAAAATTACGTAAAGTGATCGATAACTATGATGGCAGAGAGATTCTTTCACGATCCAGATGCAAGGATCTTGGCGTGGTTACCCATTATATTGCAGATTATTTTACGCTGCCTCATAATAAAAAATTTACCGGAAGCTTAAAAGACCACGTGAATTATGAAGAAGTACTGAAGCATTCGATGCGTGCGTATGTCAGTCAGGAAAATATTGCAAATCAGCCACTGATCCGTATGACATTGTCTTCGGTAGAGGAGATTTGTGAATTTATTAAAAACTGTCATAGAGAATACATCGAGATGACGGTGTCCGGTCAGGAGATTGACTGCAGACACAGTGTGGAAGTGTGCCGTCAGGTCATGGAAGCTGTTATCGGATTATTGCATCAGAGAGAAGCTGCTTTGATGGAAGCAATTGAACCTTTTCACGAAAAGCATTGTGTGGAACTGGCATAAAGGCAGAATATTTAAAGACTTACAGAAAGTACTTTAACATTCAGTTGAAGTACTTTTTGTTGGTTTTGCAGGAAATAGATAAGAGGGGATGAGAGAATGGAACCGATGATTAAAATTGAACATCTCGACAAAACCTTTATGGGAAAGACTCAGACGGTCTATGCTCTGAAGGATATTAATCTGGATATTCAAAAAGGGGATATTTTTGGAATTATCGGTATGAGCGGCGCCGGAAAGAGTACATTGATTCGATGTATGAACTTTCTTGAACGCCCTACCGGAGGTACGGTGAAGATTGATGGGAGAGACTTGGCATCCCTTTCGGACAGAGAGCTTCGGAAAACCCGTCAGGAAGTTGCCATGATTTTTCAGCATTTTAATCTGCTTCAGCAGAGAAATGTCCGTGGGAATATTGCCTTTTCCATGGAGATTGCAGGTATGAAAAAAGCGGATATCGATGCACGTATTGATGAACTGCTGGAAATTGTTGATTTAAAGGAGCGGGCGATGATGTATCCGGCCCAGCTTTCCGGCGGTCAGAAGCAGCGTGTGGCCATTGCGAGAGCCCTGGCAACGAATCCGAAGATTATTCTCTGTGATGAGGCCACCAGTGCCCTGGACCCGGCGACAACCCGGTCGATTCTGGCACTTTTAAAGGATATTAACCGCAAATATGGCATTACGATTGTTATCATTACCCATGAAATGTCGGTGGTGGAAAGTATATGCAGTCATGTGGCCATTATTGATGAAGGCCGTCTGGCAGAGGTTGGAACGGTAGAAAAGGTATTCACCCAGCCCGAATCCAAAACAGCGAAGCGGATTATTTTCCAAAAATCGGATAATCAGGAAGTTTTCGGAAAACGGTGCATTCGGATTGTTTTTGACGGGAAATCCTCTTATGAGCCGGTGGTTGCCAACCTGATTATGGAGTGCAAGATTCCGGTGAATATTATGTTTGCGGATACAAAAGACATTGATGGTAAGGCCTATGGACATATGATTCTCCAGCTTCCCGAAGATACACGTCAGGTGGAGAAGGCGATTTACTATCTCCGTTCAAAAAATCTTGTGGTAGAGGAGTTGGAAAACTATGTTTAGTGCAGATATTTGGATGATGTTTGCAGAGGGAATCCGGGATACGCTGTATATGACGCTGGTTTCCACTGCTTTTGCGTATATTTTGGGATTGCCGATTGCGATTTTACTGGTAGTGACCCGGAAGAATGGCCTGTATCCGATGCCGGCCCTTTTTGGTGTTTTTGACTTTGTTGTCAATATATTGCGATCCATCCCCTTTTTGATCCTGATGCTTTTAGTGACACCGCTTATGCGTCTGATTGCCGGAAAAGCTTATGGACCGACAGCGACCATCGTGGCTCTTGTTATTGCAGCAGCGCCCTATGTGGCGCGTATGGTTGAGTCCTCTCTTCTGGAGGTGGATTCGGGAGTTATTGAAGCCGCCCAGAGTATGGGAGCTTCTTTAAAAACGATTATTTTCAAGGTCATTATCCCTGAAGCAAAGACCTCTCTGATTGTGGGAAGTACGATTTCCACAGGAACGATCCTGGGATATTCGGCTATGGCCGGAGCGATTGGCGGCGGGGGCCTTGGAGACATCGCTATCCGTTACGGATATAACCGTTATCAGTTTGATATTTTGATTGTAACCGTCATTCTGCTTGTTCTTTTGATGCAGATTTTCCAGGTTATCGGAATGCATATTTCAAAGAAGACAGATAAACGGATACGTGAGTAAAGCGGGGGATTGAAATGAAAAAAGCGAAAATATGGGCCGGATTATTGGGATTGACCCTGATTTTTGGGCTGACAGCCTGCGGTACATCCTCAAAAGAGGAAAAGGCAGATGAAAAAACAGTGACAGAAGAAGCTGCGGGTAGTGAGACAGAAAGTGAAACTGAGAAGGATTATAGCACGCTGGTGACGGATGCCTATATGGAATCTGTAGATTTTTCCGATTTCAGTTACGTTTATCAGGTGCCGGAGATTCATCTGGACAGCCCTGACGGGGCGGCAGTGAATGCGGAAATCCGTCAGGCGGCGGACGCCTATCTTGAGGAAGCAAAAAATGATGCGGATCGGGGCGATTTTACAACGAACTGCGGAGGTATTAAGTACGAATGGTATGTGAACAACGATATTTTATCGGTCGTTGTGATTACATATCTGTATCCGGAAGCCAGCGGTTATGACGCTTACACCGTGTACAACCTGAATCTTTCGGATGGAAGCCGTATGACGGCAGAAGCCGTTTATGAGGCAGCCGGATATACAGAAGAAAACTTTAAGAAAGCCGTTCAGGAAGCG
>DBGCEW010000192.1:0-13001 GCA_048357495.1 Frisingicoccus sp. | reverse complement strand
GACCCATGAGATGGTTGCCCGGGGCTATCAGGCAGAAGGGCTTCACGGGGATATGAAGCAGTCCCAGAGAGACCGTGTGATGCATGCTTTTAAGCATGGCAGGGCGGAAATCCTTATTGCAACCGATGTGGCAGCCCGTGGAATTGATATTGAAAATGTGGAGGCCGTTTTCAATTACGATCTGCCGGAGGATGTGGAATACTATGTACACCGGATTGGACGAACAGGAAGAGCCAACCGGGAAGGGGTGTCCTATTCCTTCGTGGGACGCAGAGATATGTATAAGCTCCGGGAAATCATGGGATATACAAAAGCTAAGATTAAATATATGTCGATTCCAAAGGGATCGGAAATTGTGGATGTCCGTACAAAACAGGTATTGGATGAAATTCTTAAAATTATGCAGAAAGAAAATCTGGATAACTATACCCGATCACTTCAGGAGTTTCTGGACGGAGAAGAATCGGGGGATTACACGATTCTGGATGTTGCCGCAGCATTTTTGAGCCGGGAGGTTCCGGCGGAAAGCTACAGGGATATTGAAGAACGTCCGAGATTTACCGACAGGATTAAAAAGAAGATGGGCAAAAAGGAAAAAGTCCGGATTTTTATTAATCTTGGAAAATTGGATAAAATACGGAAAAAACAGCTGACAGAATTGTTAGGTGTCAAATGCCGTCTGAATGAACGGCTGATAACGGACATGATGATCATGGATAAATTTTCATTTATCGAAATACCGGGGACTGAAGCGCAGAGGGTTCTGGATGTTCTTAACGGACTCAGCTATCATGGCCGTAGAGTCAATGCGGAAATCTCCAGACCGAAGAAAAGAAAGCACTAATTTATTCTGTTAATCAAAGGGCTTATGTGATAGAATAAAAGATATGATAAATAAACGGGAGGATAAATCATGATTGATAAACTGGTGGAAAAGATTAAAAAAACGGGAGCGCCGATTGAAGTTGGTCTGGATCCGATGTTGGCTTATGTTCCGGATTTTATTCAGAAGAAAGCTTTTGAAGAACAGGGTGAAACTTTGGAAGGGGCAGCAGAGGCTATCTGGCAGTTCAATAAAGGGATTATTGACGCCGTTTATGATTTGATTCCTGCGGTAAAGCCTCAGATTGCCATGTATGAACAGTTTGGTATTCCGGGTATTATGGCATTTAAAAAGACATTGGATTACTGTCATGAAAAAGATCTGGTTGTTATTGGTGATATTAAGCGCGGAGATATCGGCTCCACATCCGGGGCTTATGCGACAGGCCATATCGGAAAAGCTCAGGTGGGAAGCAAGTCTTACTACGGCTTTAACGAAGATTTTGTTACCATTAATCCATATATGGGCACGGACAGCGTTCAGCCTTTCATTGATGTGGCCGTACCTGAAAAGAAAGGAATGTTTATTCTTACAAAAACCTCCAATCCTTCCAGCGGTGAATTCCAGGACCGTCTGATCGACGGACGTCCTCTGTATGAATGGGTTGCTGAAAAGGTTGTGGAATGGGGCAGCCAGCATATGGGCGAATGCGGATACAGCTATGTGGGAGCCGTTGTCGGTGCAACCTATCCGGAGATGGGAAAGGTGCTCAGGAGTATTATGAAGAAAAACTTTATCCTTGTGCCTGGATATGGTGCTCAGGGCGCCAAGGGCTCTGACTTGGTGAACTACTTTAACGCGGATGGGCTGGGAGCAATTGTCAATTCTTCCAGAGGTATTATTGCTGCGTACAAACAGGATAAATACGCAAAGTTTGGTCCGGAGGGCTATGCGGATGCTTCCCGTCAGGCCGTTTTGGACATGATTGAAGATATTCAGGTCGGTGCAGGCCTGAGATAGGAGACAGAAGATGCAGGAAAAACAGTGTAAGATGGTCAAAGTAATTTCACAGGAGATGCTGGCGCCGGAGATTTACAGTATCTGGCTGGATGCAGGCGATATGGCTGCAGCAGCAAAGCCGGGGCAGTTTGTTTCTGTTTACAGTAAAGACAGCAGCCGTCTGTTGCCGAGACCGATCAGTATTTGCGAAA
Organism: Frisingicoccus sp.; assembly: GCA_048357495.1. GTDB lineage: Bacteria > Bacillota > Clostridia > Lachnospirales > Lachnospiraceae > Frisingicoccus. Next base: position 10,967 of record DBGCEW010000192.1, on the reverse strand, counting down.
TTGACCGGGAAGGCGGAAAGCTGCGTCTGGTATACCGGGTAGTCGGTGAAGGGACGAAGGAGTTTTCTGCCCTTTCAGCAGGGGATGAAGTGAAAGTTATGGGGCCCCTCGGTAACGGATATACGATGAAGCATACCACATCGATCCTTGTTGCCGGTGGGATTGGCATACCGCCGATGCTTCAGCTCGCAAAGGAGCTTCAGGGAGAAAAAACAATTGTCCTCGGATACCGGGACAGTCAGATGTTTTTAAAAGAAGATTTTGAAGGTCTTGGAAGGCTGGTCATTGCGACGGAAGATGGAAGTGTGGGAACCAGAGGCAACGTTCTGGATGGAATTAAGGCTGAAGGAGTTACCGGCGATGTGATTTACAGCTGCGGTCCGACACCGATGCTGAAGGCGTTAAAAGACTATGCGGAAAGCGCAGGCATCGAAGCCCAGATTTCTCTGGAAGAGAAGATGGCCTGTGGTATTGGCGCCTGTCTGGCCTGTGTCTGCCAGTCGAAGGAAGTGGATCATCATTCGAATGTCCATAATAAGCGAATCTGCAAAGACGGACCTGTATTTGATGCGCGGGAGGTGGATTTATAATGAACATGAAAGTAAATCTGGCCGGAGTCGAATTAAAGAATCCGGTCATGGAAGCCTCGGGAACTTTTGGTTCCGGTGCGGAATATGGTGAATTTGTCAATTTGAATCAACTGGGGGCAGTGGTGACCAAGGGGGTTGCCAATATTCCATGGCCTGGAAATCCGACACCACGAATTGCGGAAACAGCCAGCGGTATGCTCAATGCCATCGGCCTTCAGAATCCGGGAATCGATGTGTTTGTAAAACGGGATATTCCTTTTTTGAAACAGTATGATACAAAGATTATCGTCAATGTTTGCGGAAAATCTACGGAAGATTATCTGGAGGTTGTGGAACGCCTTGGCGATGAACCTGTGGATATGCTGGAAATTAATATTTCCTGCCCGAATGTTAAAGAAGGTGGTATTGCTTTTGGACAGGATCCGAAAGCGGTTGAAGCGATTACAAAAGCGGTGAAGGCAAAGGCAAAACAGCCGGTGATTATGAAGCTGAGCCCGAATGTTACCGATATTACGGAGATGGCAAGGGCGGCAGAGGCCGGCGGCGCCGATGTTCTTTCACTGATCAATACATTAACAGGCATGAAGATAGATATTTACAAACAGGATTTTGCCCTGGCGAATAAAACCGGAGGTCTTTCCGGCCCTGCGATCAAACCGGTTGCTGTGCGGATGGTTTATCAGGTGGCCAATGCAGTGAAGATTCCGATTATTGGCATGGGCGGTATTCAGACAGCGGAGGATGCGATGGAATTTATTCTTGCCGGAGCGACAGCCGTTGCCGTCGGAACTGCCAACTTTAATAATCCCTATGCGACGGAACAGGTGATTTCAGGTCTGGAATCCTATATGCGCCGTATGCATGTGGAAGATATGAATGATTTGATTGGAAAGGTAAAATAAAATCAGATGGAAGCATATAAAGAGGTTTTGAAAGAAGAAGTTGAAGTGCTTCGGGCTAAAGGCAAAGCCTTTCTGGCAGGCGATATCAGCAGAAATGAACTCAAAGGCTTTTCCGGTGGACTTGGAAGTTATTCCCAGAGAGAGGCCGGAAAATTTATGATTCGTCTTCGGACACCATCCGGCATTGTTACCAGAGAACATTTTCGTCGAATTCTTGATTATGCCAAAGAAAACGGACAGGATAAAGTACATCTGACTACCCGTCAGGCGGTTCAGATTCATGATTTAACGATTGATCAGGTCTGTGATATTATGAAAGACGGTATCGACCATGATCTGTTTACCCGGGGCGGCGGCGGAAATTTTCCGAGAAATGTTTCTTTGTCACCGATGGCCGGGGTTGACCGTGGCGAAGTCTTTGACGTGACACCTTATGCCCGTCAGGTCGGTAATTATTTCCTTAAAAATGCAACGGGATATAAATTGCCGCGAAAGTTAAAAGTTGCTTTTTCTGCAACACCGGAAGATACTGCCTGCGGTACGGTTAATGATATGGGATTTATCGGTGTTCTTCATGAGGGGCGTCCGATGTTTCGGATGTGGCTTGCCGGTGGCCTGGGAGGTCAGCCAGCGGTGGCACTTCCTTATGATGAACCGGTAGAACCATCAGAAATTCTTTATTATATTGAAGCGATGATCCGGCTCTTTATGGCTGAAGGCGATTATGAGAATAAAGGCCGGGCCCGTACCCGGTTTATTCCGCGGCGTATGGGAGAAAAAGCTTTTATGGAATGTTTCCGCCAGCATCTTAAGGCGGTTCGGGAAAGCCATCATTTTGAAGGGATTGAACCGGAAATTTCCGGAGAAGTATGTTGGAACAGTAAAGACCTTCATCCGCTGATGCTTCCCCAGAAGCAGAAAGATCTGTACACGGTGATTTTACATCCGCTCTGCGGTCAGCTTTTTCTGGAAGACGGAGAAAAGATTTTTGAAATAATTTCAGATATACCGTCTGCGGAAATCCGTCTGAGCATGGATGAGGAGCTCTACGTGAGAAATCTTTCAAAAGTTCAGGCAGAGGCCCTGATTGAAGCGATGAAGCACAGGATGATGATGACGAAAGTAAGAATGTCTGTCAGCTGCATCGGTACGCCGACATGTCAGGTTGGCATCAACCGGAGTCAGAAGCTGTGCCGGGGTATAGCGGCGGCAGTAGAATCAGCGAAGGTGGATGAAAGGTATTTGCCTCGGATTTATATCAGCGGCTGTCCGAACAGCTGCTCCAGACACCCGGTAGCAGATCTTGGATTTTCGGGATGCCGGGTGAAGATTGACGGGGAGAGCCGGGAGGCCTTTGAATGTCATATCGGTGGAAAAGTCGGTATGGATGTCACTGCTCTGGCAAAAAAGGCGGGGGTTATTCTGGCGGAGAAGATTCCTGAAATGGTTGCAGAGCTTGGAAAGAAACTGGCGGAAGAACAGAAAGTATATGCAGAGGCGGTTGCCGATGGTACGGCAGAAGCTGTGATAAAAAAATATTGTCAGGTATAGAGGAGGAAATACCATGGAACAGTACAAGCAAGAGTTTATTGAATTTATGGTGGACTGTAATGTATTAAAATTCGGCGATTTTGTCACAAAAAGCGGAAGAAAAACCCCATTTTTTGTAAATACCGGATTTTACCGGACCGGTACCCAGTTAAAACGTCTGGGAGAATATTATGCGAAAGCCATTGAAAATAAATTTGGATTTGACTTTGATGTCCTTTTTGGACCGGCATATAAAGGCATTCCACTGTCTGTAGCCACATCCATGTCCATCAGCGGCCTTTACGGAAAAGATATCAAATACTGCTCAAATCGTAAAGAGATAAAAGACCATGGGGATACAGGGATTCTTCTGGGAAGTCCGATCTGTGACGGAGATAAAGTCGTAATCATTGAAGATGTAACAACTGCAGGAACATCTATTCAGGAAACACTCCCGATCATTAAAGCCCAGGGGGCTGTGGATGTTCTCGGTCTGGTCGTATCGGTAGACCGTATGGAACGGGGACAGGGTGAAAAGAGTGCACTGGCTGAAATTGAAGAAAAATATGGTCTTCAGACAACGGCGATTGTAACGATGGCAGAGGTTGTGGAACATTTATATAATCGTCCGTATAAGGGTAAAGTGGTTATTGATGATTCATTAAAAGCGGCAATTGATGCATATTATGCACAGTATGGTGCAAAATAGAGGAGGCGGTCTCTATGGGTGAAAAAGTATTTAATTCTATGGGCCGTATCGGCGGCGCAAATATCGTCATGGGGATTATCTGTATTGTTGTTGGATTGTCCGTCGGTGTTTTATCGATTATCTGTGGCGGTAAGTTATTAAAGGACAAAAAAAATCTGCTTTTTTAGTGTTTATGGTGTGAACAAAAGAAAAAGGACCATGTTTATGTGTCCTTTTCTTTTGTTTGAAGGCCTGACGGAATATTAGAAGGTGTAATATGAAGAAAATTAAGTGGGGCACATTTGTGTTCCTTGTAATATATCTATTGATTCTCGCCTACGTTTGTTTTTGGAGCGAGGATTACGGAAGAACATCGATGCAGAATACATACCATTATAATCTCATACCTTTCAAAGAGATTATGCGGTTTTATACATATAGAGAACTTGTAGGATTTAAGGCGTTTTTGCTGAATCTTTTTGGAAATGTTCTGGCATTTCTTCCTTTTGGAATGATGGTGCCGATCGTCAGCCGGAAAAACCGGAAATTTTTCCGGGTGTTGATGCTGACCTTTATTTTGAGCCTGTTTGTTGAGTGTATTCAGCTGATTTTCAGAGTGGGCTCCTTTGATGTGGATGATTTGATCTTAAATACCACGGGAGGTGTTTTCGGGTATTTTGTTTTTTGTCTGATGAACTGGGTGAGGAGGAAATGGTTTGAAGGATAAGGTTTACAGTTTTACAAAGGTTCGGAAACAACATACAAAATCCGGTATTTACGGGCTGGCATTCGGCCTTGTTTCTGTGGCAGTTCTTCTCTTTTTTATTGGCTTTGGGATTTATAAAGCCGGGAAAATGAGCGGGCTTTTTTGCCTGATTCCCTATGTGACCATGGTTGGAAGCCTAGTTGGGATGTTTGTAACAAAAAAAGATATACGCCGTACCGATGTGGCAGGGAAATATCTCTATGTGGGGCATAGAGTCTGTCAGGTATCCGTTGTGATGCACGGTGTAATTTTATTGATTGGTGTGCTGAAAATTATTTTATAAGCGGCAGAATGAAGAAGCTGGGAGTGAAAAAGGTGACACATGAAGAATTTTTAATAGAACGGCATGAACTTGCGGTGGGACGGATTCGGGAGATTCCGGAAGAGCTTAAAAGTGAAGAAAAAATGAGCGGGGCTGTGAAAGCCTATTTTCGCGACATATCTGAGTGGATTGGAAAGGCGGAGGATTTTCGTGAATGGCTCTCTGATCATGACGTTACGGACAAATCCATGGAAGAATGGAAAAAATTATACGGTGAGTTTTACCGGCCGGTTCGTGAGTCTTATGGGGAAAGCTATGCCAATCCGGAAGTGGCTGCACGGATATTTGGTGAGGATTACGGATCTGTTCTGAGTTTTCTTGCTGCTGAAATTTATCGCTGTCTGCCGCAGATGCTGATGGGACACAGAGAAGCACTGGTCGTTCTCTGGGAACTTTTTCTGGAAGTTTATACGGCCTTTTCCTATGGAGCGGAAGAAGGTTTTTTGCCGGATGGGGAAGAAATACGAAAAATGATCTATTGGTCTGTTATTGATTACAGCGATGAAATGGTTTTATGGCGAATTCGTGAGCAGATGGAACCGGATTTTTCACGGATAAAATCGATTATTATGGAAGCTGATTTAACAGACCTGCGTTATCTTTATCTTTTCGGAACCTGCATTTCGGATTCGGAATTAAAAACTGCCGAATATATGAATGAACTGTCTGATGAAAAGATCGATGCCATTGCGGACACCTTTGTCTCCGGTTATTTCCGCGGATTTGAGGTGGGGCGGATTTCTCTGAAAAATAAAAAATATGTGACGGTCCGTGGGAGTATCGGATTTGAGAGGGTATTTCGATGCAGTGTGGAAAAGTTCCGGGAGCGGGGCTTTGAGCCGGTATTTTTTCCGGCGGCGACAACGGTTATTAACCGGCGCCAGACAGCTGTCGGCTATCAGGGGAAGAGTGTAAACCCTCAGTTTGAATTCGACCACTGTAAGGATAAAGGGCTTTATTATGATAAAAGTTTTGCCAGCCGTCATCTGGATGCCCTGAAAAAGGCTTATGAAGAATGTAAGGAGTGGGCTCGGGCCAATGCCGGACCTGCCTGTTTTGAAACCTTTGGTGAAGCGCCTTTTACACCGGAGGTTCGTGAAAGCTGCTGGCATTTGACAAAGAAACAGCAGAAGCTGGAAATGGAATATATGAATCTTCAGATGGATATGATGGAAAATTATATGAAAAGTTCAGAAATGAGCTTTACCATCATTGCCTTTCCGATACCGGATATCGGGCCGGAATACAGAGAAATTTTTGATGAAATACTTAAAGTCAATACGCTGGACAATGAAGAATACCGGCGGCTTCAGCAAATAATCATAGATACTCTGGATAGAGGGGAATATGTCTATATCCGTGGGAAACATCCGAATAAAACCGTCATGAAGGTTCGGCTTCACCAATTGGAAAATCCGGCAAAAGAAACGATTTTTGAAAATTGCTGTGCGGATGTAAATATTCCGGTGGGGGAAGTTTTTACAAGCCCGAGACTTCAGGGGACGGAGGGACTTCTTCACGCGACGGGTGCTTATTTGAACGGTATTTATTTTAAAGATTTGAAGCTGCGTTTTGCGGATGGTGTGATTGTGGACTACAGTTGTGCCAATTCCGGTAACGAAGAGGCGGATCAGCAGCTTGTGAAGGATTATCTTCTGGGGGGGCGCGAAACACTGCCGCTGGGTGAGTTTGCCATTGGTACCAACACCACGGCCTATGCTGCGGCGCAGAAATACGGGATGACCAGTCGTCTCCCGATATTGATCGTGGAAAAAATGGGACCGCATTTTGCTATTGGTGATACCTGCTATTCCAGGGCGGAAGAACATCGGGTTTATAATCCCGATGGCAAAGAAATTGTTGCGAAAGAAAATGAAATTTCGGCCCGGAGGAATGAGGAAGGTTTTCAGGCTTATTTTAACTGTCACACAGATATAACTATACCTTATGATGAAATTGGTGAAATTTTTGTGGTGGACAGGAAGGAAAACATGATTTCAATTATCCGGGACGGCATCTTTGTCCTTGAAGGGACGGAGCCATTAAATCTTCCTCTTAATAATGGTTAATAAGTTGCTATAATAAGCATTGGAAAAAGGTTCTGAAAGGGACCTTTTTTTGAACAGGGACTATTGACGGATAAAGGGCTGGCAGGTACAATAAGGATAGTGAAAAACCTGTCGAAGGGTTCTATTATCATAGGTAATTCAATTTATTAGTAATACTTATATTTTTGATAAAGAGAGGCTTTAAAGAATGTATCGAGTAGGAATTGTAGGCGGTGGCCAGCTTGGGAAAATGATGATTTTGGATGGTAAACGTCTGGATACGTATTTTGTAATTTTGGATCCGACACCAAAGTGTCCGGCGGACAGTATTGCAGACGAACATATTATTGCAGATTTTGATGATGTGAAAGCATTTCATGAACTGGCCGAAAAGGTGGATGTGGTAACCTATGAATTTGAGCATATTAATGCGGAGGCTCTCCGGGAACTGGAGGCTGAAGGGCATAAGGTGTATCCGTCCAGCGAAACACTGCGCCATATTCAGAACAAGTATAATCAGAAGGAATGGCTGAGGAAACATAATCTTCCGGTGCCGGATTTTAAAAAGGTTGAAACCGCAGAGGATATCCGTGAAGCCGGAAAAATATTCGGTTACCCGATGATGCTGAAAACATGTACCGGAGGTTATGACGGTAAAGGCAACGCCCCTGTGGAAACCGAAGGCGGTGTGGAAAAGGCCTTTGAAGCCCTTGGCGCAGGAAAACTGCCGCTGATGGTAGAAGCTTTCTGTCCCTTTGAAAAGGAAGTATCCATTCTTGTATGCCGCAGTGTGAACGGTGATGTCAAGGTATTTCCGGTGGCAGAAAATGTACATAAGGACAGTATTCTTGATGAAACAACAGTTCCGGCAGATATCAGCGATGCTTCAACAGAAAAGGCAATGGACATTGCGCGGAAGGCGGTAGAGGTTTTTGATGCCTGCGGTATGCTCTGCATTGAGCTGTTTGTGACAGCCAATGGAGAGGTCCTTGTAAATGAACTGGCGCCGAGACCCCATAATTCCGGTCATTACACGATTGAAGGCTGCGTGACATCTCAGTATGAAAACCATATCCGGGGAATCCTCGGACTGCCTCTTGGAAGCACAGAGCTGCTTCGCCCGACAGTGATGAAAAATATTATCGGACAGTATTCGGTGGATCAGGCCGAGGTCAGAGGGCTGGATGAAGCCTACCGTATCGGTGAGGTTAAGGTACATATTTATGGCAAAGAAAAGGTATCTAAAGGCCGGAAAATGGGACATATTACAGTGACGGACAAAACGGTTGAAAAAGCGTTGGAAAAAGCCCGTCTGGCCCATTCAAAAATCTATTTCGGTGAGAGATAAGGAGGAAAAACCATGGATGTAAAAGTTGGAATTATTATGGGAAGTGATTCGGATTTGCCGATCATGTCTAAAGCGGCAGAAATTCTTGATGAGCTTCAGGTGCCTTATGAACTGACGATCGTATCCGCCCATCGGACACCGGACCGTTTATGCGAATATGCAAAAACTGCAGAAGAAAAAGGACTTAAAGTGATTATTGCAGGTGCCGGCGGTGCAGCCCACTTACCGGGAATGACAGCGGCGATGACGGTGCTTCCGGTGATCGGTGTGCCTGTTCAGACAAAGGCTCTTGGCGGTGTGGATTCGCTCTACTCAATTGTGCAGATGCCGCCGGGAATTCCGGTAGCAACAGTGGCCATTAACGGTGCTCAGAATGCAGGATTGCTGGCTGCGAAGATTCTGGCAACGGGAGATGAGGCTCTTTCGCAGCGGTTGAAGGATTATGCGGAAGGTCTGAATCAGATGGTCCTTGATAAAGCAGATAAACTGGAAGATATTAAATATAAAAATTATCTGGAACAGATGTGATTTAAGAACATTGAGAATACTTAAAGAAAAACCATATAACAGGAGGATTTATTATGGATTATAAGAATGCAGGTGTGGATATTGAAGCGGGATACGAATCTGTCAAATTGATGAAAAAATTTGTTCAGAGAACAATGCGGCCGGAAGTATTGACAAATATTGGCGGTTTTTCAGGCGCATTTGCCCTGGATAAATTTAAGGATATGGAAGAGCCGACACTGGTATCCGGAACAGATGGTGTCGGAACAAAATTAAAACTGGCATTTATCATGGATAAGCATGATACTATCGGTATTGACTGTGTGGCCATGTGTGTCAATGATATTGCATGTGCCGGCGGAGAACCTTTATTCTTCCTTGATTACATTGCATGCGGTAAAAACTTCCCTGAAAAAATTGCGACGATCGTCAGCGGTGTTGCTGAAGGCTGTGTTCAGTCTGAAGCGGCTTTGATCGGTGGAGAAACTGCAGAGATGCCTGATTTTTATCCGGAAGATGAATACGATCTGGCAGGCTTTGCTGTAGGTATTGTTGATAAAAAAGACTTAATTACAGGTAAAGAATTAAAAGGCGGTGAAACACTGATCGGTATCGCATCCTCAGGGGTTCACAGCAATGGATTCTCTCTGGTTCGTAAAGTTTTTGAAATGTCCAAAGAATCTTTAAATACATATTATGACAGTCTTGGAAAAACTCTGGGAGAGGCTTTGCTGGCTCCGACAAAAATTTATGTGAAGGCATTAAAGAGTCTTAAAAATGGCGGTGTTAAAGTGAAAGCCTGCAGCCATATTACCGGCGGCGGATTCTATGAAAATATTCCGAGAATGTTACCGGAAGGCATTCATGCGGTTGTTCATAAAGATTCCTATGAGGTTCCGGCTATTTTTAAATTAATGGCTGAAAAAGGACAGATTGAGGAAAAAGTAATGTATAATACTTATAACATGGGTATCGGTATGGTGATCGCTGTAGACCCTGCAGATAAGGATAAGGCAATTGAGCTTCTTGAAGCGGCAGGTGAAACAGCTTATGTGATCGGAGAAACAACAACAGGTGAAACAGGAGTGACATTATGTTAAGAATTGCGGTACTTGTATCCGGCGGCGGTACAAATCTTCAGGCGGTCATTGACCGGATTGAGGACGGAACCATTCGTAATACAGAAATTGCTATGGTGATTTCAAATAATAAAAATGCAAAGGCTCTGGAACGGGCTGAAAAACATCATATTCCATCCTGCTGTATTTCACCGAAGGATTTTGAAAGCCGCGAAGTTTTTAATCAAACACTTTTAGACAAACTGACGGATCTGAATCCGGATTTAATTGTCCTGGCAGGATTCATGGTGGTGATTCCGCCGGAGATGATCCGGGCTTTCAGAAACCGTATTATTAATATTCATCCATCTCTGATTCCGTCTTTTTGCGGTACGGGCTATTATGGTCTCCGGGTGCATGAGGCTGCGCTGGCACGGGGCGTTAAGGTCAGTGGTGCGACGGTCCATTTCGTAGATGAAGGAACAGATACAGGACCGATTATTCTTCAGAAGGCTGTAGCGGTGAAGCCAGCGGATACGCCGGAGGTTTTACAGCGCCGGATCATGGAGGAAGCGGAATGGAAAATTATGCCGGAAGCCATTGATTTAATTGCGGCCGGAAGAGTTCGGGTAGATGATGGTGTTGTATTTATAGAGGAGGAGACAGCATGAAAGTTCTGATTGTTGGAAGCGGCGGAAGAGAACATGCGATTGCATGGAAAGTTGCCCAGAGCAGCCGTGTGGAAAAGATTTACTGTGCACCGGGAAATGCGGGGATTGAAGAATATGCGGAATGTGTAAATATTAGTGCTATGGAATTTGACCGGCTGACGGATTTTGCAGTGGAAAAAGGGATTGACCTGACTATTATCGGAATGGATGATCCGTTAGTTGGCGGAATTGTGAATGCTTTTGAAGCGAAGGGACTTCGTGTTTTCGGGCCGAGACAGAAAGCGGCGATGATTGAAGGTTCTAAGGCCTTCTCTAAAGATTTGATGAAGAAATATAATATCCCGACCGCCGGTTATGAGAATTTTGATTCGGCGGCAGATGCACTGGCATATCTTGAAACAGCCAGCATGCCGATTGTTCTGAAGGCAGACGGACTGGCACTGGGGAAAGGTGTGTTGATCTGCAATACACTGGAAGAAGCCAAAGACGGTGTCAAAGCAATTATGGAAGACAAGCAGTTCGGAACGGCCGGTAACC
>DBGCEW010000191.1:0-5799 GCA_048357495.1 Frisingicoccus sp. | reverse complement strand
GAAAACTTTAACGAAGAGCAGGGTACAAAACTTGTTTCAGCAGGTGCGATCCACTATGAACCATTGGGAATTTATCCTGGAAAAACAGCAACTCTGGAAGCTATTCAGGAAGGCGCTGAAATCGCAGTGCCAAATGATACAACCAATGAAGCCAGAGCGTTAATGCTTCTTGAAGCCAACGGAATCATTACCTTAAAGGAAGATGCGGGCTTTACTGCAACTGCCAGAGACATTGAAGAAAATCCTTATAATGTAAAGATTGTTGAAATGCAGGCAGAGCAGGTAGCCAGAGCGGCTCAGGATGCAGATTTACTTGTATTAAATGGAAATTATGCACTTCAGGCGGGCTTCAGTGTTGAAAAGGATGCTCTTGCAAAAGAAGAAAAAGATTCCGAAGCGGCACAGACCTATGCCAATATCATTGCTGTCCGTGAAGGGGATGAAACAAGAGAAGATATCCAGACATTAATTGAAGTTCTCAAGAGTGATGCGATCAAATCTTTCATTGAAACAACCTATGAAGGCGCTGTATTATCTGCAGAATAATCAATAAATATAAGGGGCGGCCGGAGGATTTCCGGCCGCCAGTATTTTATGCAATGAAGAATAAAGGAGAGGAAAGGGATGGAAAATCTCTTAAAAGAACTCAAGAGAGAAAATAAAGAGCGGGAACGACGGATGAATATTGCCGATCGGAAGATTTTAACAGATATGATGGGATATATGAAGGCAAAGAAGGTCTGTGAATATGATGTGGAGCAGGTGCGCCGGACGATTATCCGAAATACGCTGAAATCTTACAGCCGGAGAAAAAACCTTGAAACACTGACCGGCGGTGACTATCAGTCCTATTGTGATAAACTCTGCGCCGATATGCGCCGGGCATCTTCCAAAGAGTTGGTTTTAACCCGGGGAGTGACCGTCATCCTCGCAGTCGCGCTGATGTATGGGGTCCGCTTGGTGGATGTGGTTCTGGGCGGCGGGAATTTTCTCAAAAATCCGGTGGAAATGAGTCTTGGATATATATTGGGAACGCTGGCGGTACTTCTGGGTACCCTGGTGATTTATGCTTATGTTCAGAAGATCCTTAAGGGGAGCGGAAAAACAATGACGACGGCCCAGGGATTGGGGATCGGTGCCATTTTAATTGCGATTGTAGCGGCGGCCTATGCCGGTGTTTATTTTCTTTCGGATATTCATTTATTTAATGTTGTCTGGTGGCTGCCGGTCGTTATTTTGTTTGGCGTATACATGGTGTTCCGAATATTATACATTCAACACGTTAATATGTTAGCAAAAGAGTCTTGAATCGACAAAAAAGCTATGTTATTATAGTACAAAATAAAAAAACGAAAGAGGGATATACGATGGATTTAACATATACCAGCACACGGGGACAGGGAGAACAGGTCACAGCATCTCAGGCCATTTTAAAAGGACTGGCAGATGACGGCGGCTTATTTGTACCGGTTTCTCTGCCAAAACTGGATGTTCCGGTGGAAAAACTGGCCCAGATGAGTTATCAGGAAGTGGCTTATGAAGTGATGAAACTTTTCTTAACGGATTTTACAGAAGAAGAATTAAAAAACTGTATTGCCAATGCCTATGATTCAAAATTCGATACGGAAGTGATTGCACCGCTGGTTCAGGCAGACGGGGCCTATTTCCTGGAGCTTTTCCATGGAAATACCATTGCTTTTAAAGATATGGCTTTATCCATCTTACCTCATTTAATGACAACAGCTGCGAAGAAAAACCATGTCGATAATGAAATTGTTATTTTGACAGCAACTTCCGGGGATACCGGAAAGGCAGCCATGGCCGGCTTTGCCGATGTGCCGGGAACCCGTATTATCGTATTTTATCCAAAACACGGTGTGAGCCCGGTTCAGGAGAAGCAGATGGTGACTCAGAAGGGTGAGAACACGTTTGTTGTGGGCATCGAAGGGAATTTTGATGACGCCCAGACCGGAGTGAAAAAGATGTTTAACGATCCGGCGCTGGCAGCAGAGCTGGCAGAAGCCGGATTCCAGTTTTCTTCTGCGAATTCGATCAATATCGGACGTCTTGTGCCTCAGGTTGTATATTATGTGTATGCTTATGCGACGCTGGTTAAGAATGAACAGATTCAGAATGGCGATCTTATTAATATTACAGTGCCGACAGGAAACTTCGGAAATATTCTGGCAGCTTATTATGCAAAGCTTATCGGTCTGCCGGTAGATAAACTGATCTGTGCTTCGAATACAAACAAAGTGCTGTTCGATTTCTTTACAACAGGGACTTATGATAAGAAACGTGAATTTACCGTAACATCTTCCCCATCCATGGATATTCTGATCTCCAGTAATCTGGAGCGCCTGATTTACCGGATTGCCGGAAATGATGCAGAAAAGAATGCAGCGATGATGCAGGCATTAAATGGTGAAGGCGAATATACGATCACGGAAGACATGAAAGCCGGACTGAAAGATTTTTACGGAAATTACGCCGATGAAAAGGAAACGGCAGAGGCGATTAAAAATCTTTATGAAAATACAGGTTATGTGATGGATACCCATACGGCGGTTGCAGCATCTGTATATAAAAAATATGTCGGAGATACAGAAGACCATAAAACAACAGTGATTGCGTCTACGGCGAGTCCTTTTAAATTTGCCCGCAGTGTGATGACAGCGATTGACAGTAAGTACGATGCGCTGGGTGAGTTTGAACTGGTGGATGAACTGGTAAAAATATCAAATACAGAGGAACCGGAAGCTGTGAAGGAAATTCGTACAGCGCCGGTACGCCATAATAATGTATGTGCCGTCGATGCGATGGAAAGTACGGTAAAGCAGTGGCTTGGCATTAAATAATTCGTTGACAGCAAGTTCCCGCTGCCTGTATACAGGTGGTGGGAATTTTGTCTGTGCAGAATTATGTAAGGAGAAGAAGAATGAAGAGAGATTTTATTTTAAAAGGAAATATTTGTTATAGTGGGGATAAGGACCGGCTGATCATAGCAGAAAACCAATATGTCATCTGCCTGAATGGGAAAAGTGAAGGTGTTTTTAAAGAGGTTCCGGAAATGTATGGGAAGCTTCCGGTGATCGATTATGGGGACCGGATCATTATTCCCGGGTTTTCCGATATGCACATTCATGCACCTCAGTATTCCTACCGGGGCCTTGGAATGGATATGGAACTGTTGGAGTGGCTGGAAACAAACACATTTCCGGAGGAATCGAAATTTTCGGATCTGGCCTATGCGGAAAAATCCTATCGTATTTTTACAGAAAATTTAAAGCAAAGTGCAACTACACGGGCATGCATTTTTGCCACAGTACACAGACAGGCTACATTGCTTCTGATGGATCAGCTGGAAGAGAGCGGTTTGGTAACACTGGTGGGAAAAGTGAATATGGACCGTAATGCGCCGGATTATATCAGAGAGGCATCCAGTGAGGTTTCTGCAAAAGAAACGGAAGCGTGGATAAAAGATGTGGCAGAGCGGGCGTATAAAAATACACGGCCAATTCTGACACCCCGGTTTACACCGAGCTGTACCGATGAATTAATGGTTGAATTGAAAAAAATCCAGGAAAAATACCAGTTGCCGCTCCAGTCTCATCTGTCGGAAAATCCAAAAGAAATCGCCTGGGTGAAGGAACTTTGCCCTTGGTCAGAGGTATATGGGGATGCCTATGCAAAGTTTGGTCTGTTTGGACAGGAATGTCCGACGGTTATGGCTCATTGTGTCTACAGTGATGACCGGGAGATTCAGATGATGAAGGAACGGGGCGTTTATATGGTCCATTGTCCGGAGTCAAATACCAACGTTTCCTCAGGAATTGCACCGGTCCGGCGTTTTCTTGAGGAAGGGATGCATGTCGGTATTGGAAGCGATGTGGCGGGCGGTTCTACGGAAAGTATTTTTCATGCGATGGCCCATGCGATACAGGTTTCAAAGCTTCGCTGGAGACTTCAGGATGATTCCTTGAAGGCTCTGACGGTTGAAGAAGTGTTCTATATGGCAACGAAGGGCGGCGGTGAATTTTTTGGAAAGGTCGGCAGCTTTGACGAGGGCTATGAATTTGATGCGGTTATTCTGGATGACAGCCGTTTAAAGCATCCACAGGAACTGGATGTAAAAAAACGTTTGGAACGCATGATTTATTTTTCAGATGACCGGGAAATTTATGGAAAATATGTCCGGGGAAACCAGTTGTTTTAAGGAATGGTTTTCCTGAAGACTTTATAAAAACTCCGGAGATGTTCAGGGATAGGGCATATCCCCTGATGATCTCCGGAGTTTTTAGGTTTGTGGTATTAAGGCTGAATGCCCTCAAAAATAATCATATCCGCATTGCTGCGAACGGCTGCGTAGGCATCCTGTGTATTCACTGTCCAGAGAGCAAGCCGGGCGCGGAACAGGTGACAGTTAATGCGAACTACCGGATTTTTATAGTCGGTGTATTTATAGGAAATAAAATCCGGCCGGGCCAGGAAATTGGAAGCCAGGAAGGTGATCATAAAAAGAACCAGATCACAGTGGGGCTTTTCTTTAAAAAAGTTGCAGGAAAGCTGACCACGGAGGATATGGGGATGATTTTTCTTATACCAACGCAGCGCCAACGGATTAAAAGATTCAATCATATATTTTCCGGAATAGTTTCTCATGGTTTTGGAGAGGATACGGCATAAACGGTCGCAGCTGTGGGATTCGGTTTTCAGCTCAATCAGAAGCGGAACTCTGCCGTTCACCAGTTTCAGAACCTCCTGAAGGGTGGGAATCTTTTCTTCAGTATTTAAAAGAACATACTGACGGATTTCTTTTAACGTCATATCTTTAATATCCCGTTCGATGTGGCACATCCGGTAGAGAGAGTCGTCATGATGGACAACAAGTTCATTGTCGGCGGTCAGATGAACATCCAGTTCAATTCCATAGCCTTTATCCACAGCGGCTTTAAAGGCGGAAAGGGAATTTTCAGGAATGCCCCACAGATTGTCAAAAAGTCCCCGGTGGGCGTAGTCCCAGTTGATAAAAGGAGCCCATTTTTTCTGTCTGCCGGGCATCAGATGGGGGCAGATCAGGAATAGAATGCTTCCGGTGAGAAGGGTAAAAAAATGTGCGATTGCATAAGTAAGCTTATAAATTTTTTTCATTTTGAACCTCATTTTATATGTAAATCTGCATATACTGATAATGTAACATCCAATGAACCTTCAATTGGATTACCCTTTATTTTATCATTCGAATAACAAAAAGTCTAGTCAGGAGACAATGTTTGACAGACTTTTGAAGGCCTTCGGATGATTAGGATTTCCTCTTGAATTTTAGAAATATATAGGATATAATAAAAAAAGAAAATAGCCTGGGGTGTTCGATACTCTTACTATTTTGAACCTACATTTATCTTTACGGGATACCACATATTAAGAATATGTCAGGCCTCCGTTTGCAGTGGAAGACAGAAAACTTAACGAGGTAACCCACTTGGCGTCGGGTTAGGCGTCAAAAGGTAGGAAACGGCACTCTGGGTATAAGTAAAAAGACAGAAGACGACTGGTATATATAACCGTTGTCTTTTTTTATTTTATGGGAATTTTCTGTAAAGTAAAAGGGTTTCGCAGGGATGTACATGGGTTAAGGAGTTGGTATTTCTGAAACGTTATTGGATACATATCGTTATTATCGGAGCAGCCCTGACGGTGCTGTTGTTTTATTTTCTGAACCTTCAGCGCAATTGGACATCCGGTGAAGCTATGAACCGGGCCCAGGCTGCCCGGATGCTGGCACTGATGGAGTATGAC
>DBGCEW010000190.1:0-2713 GCA_048357495.1 Frisingicoccus sp. | reverse complement strand
AAAAAATGGAAGAATTTAAGATAGAAGCGGAAGAAGAAGTGGAATTGGGGATAGAGGAAGATTCCTGATCAGAGAGGAAGAAGAACATGGCAAATTACACACAAAAAGCAATCCTGCAGACTTTTGAGGATATGCTTCGAGAGATGCCTTTTGATAAAATTACAGTATCTGCCATTGTTGCCAGATGTGAGATCAGTCCAAATACGTTCTATTATCATTTTCGGGATATTTACGATTTGCTGAATACGTGGATGGGAATTAAAGAACTCAAATATCAGGAACTGAAGCAGAGAGAGGATTCCTGGAAGGATATCATCAAAATGCTTTTCTTTGATATGCAGAAAAATCCGGATATCGTTAAACATATTTTTAATTCAATTTCCCGGGAGCGGCTGGAGCGATACGTGTTTAATTCACTGGAAGTGGCTATTTATCATATGGTTCGGCAAAAGGCCTCCGGAAAAGATGTTCCGGAGGATATGCAGCGGACCGTTGCGGGGATTTGCTGTTACTCACTTCTTGGATTTTTGATCAAGTTTATCTGGAATGATTTAAATACGGATGTGGAAAAGGAAGTCAATCTGGTTACGGATTTTCTGGATAAGAGCATGAGGTACTATATGTTTCGGGAAATATCGGAAGAAGATGGGATTCAGGAATGATTTTAGGATAAAAAGAGAAAATTGCGCAAATATTGATGAATTTAGACGGTTTCACCTGTTTTTGGTGAAACCCTTTTTTTTCACCGTGGAAGGCTTTTTCAGTATTATATATACTAAAGACATTATATATATTGAAAAGAAGAAAAAAAGGGAGGCTGTATCAGATGGCTTTTTCAAAGACAATTAAAAAAATTGGAATGGAACAGACATTTAATTACATCTACAAAGATCCGGATACGAATATGCTTAAGCTGATGGACTGGGCGGATAGATTCGCCGGAAATGAGTTTCAGACTCAGAGAAAGCGGATCCGGGAAGCGGTGACAGACAAAAACCATCCATATTATTCCTTTGTCCGGAGACTGTTTCGTGATGTTGATCCGAAGGTTATGAAAACCTCTGCAGTAAATTTTTTCGTGAATGCGTCGATGTCCGGATGGCCGAAACAGGAAGAATGCAGGGAAAGATATCAGTGTAATATCCCGTGGGCAATATTATTGGATCCGACATCAGCCTGTAATTTGCACTGTACGGGATGCTGGGCCGCCGAATATGGAAATAAGCTGAATCTGACCTATGAGGAGATTGATAATATCATCTGCCAGGGAAAGGAATTGGGTATCTATATGTATATTTATACCGGAGGTGAGCCTCTGGTCCGAAAGAATGATCTGATGAGGTTGTGTCGGGAACATTCCGACTGTGTATTTCTCTGCTTCACAAACGCAACCTTAATCGATGAGGCCTTTGCGGATGAGATGCTTGATGTGGGGAATTTTATTCCGGCGATTTCCCTGGAAGGATTTGAGGAAGCCACTGACGGACGCCGTGGCGAGGGCGTATACCGGAAGGTAATTCAGGCCATTGAACTGCTGCATCGGAAAAAATTGCTGTATGGAATATCAGCATGTTATACCAGCGCTAATTTTGAATCCATTACGTCGGAAAAATTTTATGATCAGCTGATTGAAATGGGAGCTTATTTTATCTGGTATTTCCACTACATGCCCGTTGGAAATGACGCTGTCCCTGAACTTATGCCGACACCGGAACAGCGGAGAGAGATTTTTTATCGAATCCGAAAATACCGCAGAGAAAAGCCATTGTTTGCAATAGATTTCCAGAATGATGGTCAGTATGTGGGCGGCTGTATTGCCGGAGGACGGCGTTATTTACATATTAATGCGAACGGCGATGTGGACCCCTGTGTCTTTATTCATTATTCGGATTCAAATATCCGGGAAAAAACATTACTGGAGGCATTAAAATCGCCGATGATGATGGCCTATCATGATGGCCAGCCTTTTAATGAAAACATGCTGCGGCCTTGTCCGATGCTGGAAAATCCGGAGAAACTGAGAGCTATGGTAAATATATCCGGGGCCCATTCTACGGATTTACAGTCCCCGGAATCTGCCGAACATTTATGCTCCAAATGTGATAAATACTCGGCATGCTGGCAGCCGGTTGCGGATACATTGTGGGCAGAAAACAGATAACTGCTTTATTCAGGAAAAAACTGAAGCAGGGTATTTAACACGCCGTCTTTTTCACAGGCATCGCAGGTGAAACGGGCGGCATTTTTTACATCACAGCAGGCATTGGCCATGGCATAGCTGAAATAAGCCTGTTTCAGCATCTCAATATCGTTGATCTGATCACCAAAGGCCAGGGTTTCGTGAATGGTAATACCGAACATTTCCTGAAGACGGGCAAGGGCGGTGCCTTTGTTTGTACCCGGTGCCATAAAGTCAATCCAGTGGGTGCCGGAGATTGAACATTTGGAAATGTCCGACCACTGTTTTATAAGCTTTGGTGAAAACTTTCGGACGTTTTCCGGATGATAGAGGGAGAGTTTGATAATTTCGTCTGTAAAGTCTGTTATGGATTCCAGACAGGTGATGTCGTAATCATAATTTTCCCTGAGGAAGCGCGCGAATTCCGGATCGGGACAATCTGTATAAGCGGCGTCAATAGATTCAGCCAAAAACGGGTAATGTTCCAGATCTCTGAAATATTACCCGTTTTTGGCTGAATCTATTGACGCCGCT
>DBGCEW010000189.1:0-25139 GCA_048357495.1 Frisingicoccus sp. | reverse complement strand
ATTATAAAGAATATAATCCACCGGCATATCACCGCCATTACTGTTTTTCCTGGAAATTTCTATCAGATTCCCGTTGATGGATGCCTGGGAAATATAACCGCCATCCACACTGTATTCTTTAAGAATATTCTTTTGGAAATCTGTAATATAAAGTTTTTCCATGCTGCCCTCCTGCCCATTCAGCTTTCCGCTGCCATAAACAAGATTCTCGCCCAGCATACCGATCATTTCAAGATACTGACCACCGCTTTCAATGGTCTGGCTCTGTTCTGTCGCCAGATTTGTCCATACAATTTGTGTCACCCGGCCACTTTCGTCCGTTTCTGTCACCGCCACACTTTGTCCGTCTCCCGAAATACAACAGTTTTCCGATTCAATATTTTCCATTACCACCTCAGATTCTTTCATAATGATATCAAAACGGTAAACCGTATCTTCCAGACAGAGATAGAGTATGTCATTCTCATCAATGAAGGCCATCTTCTCAATTCCCCGGTTCAGCATGGTATAATTTTTGTAATAGGGAATAAAAAGCATTTCCGAATAGGTGCCCTCCGCCCGGTTATAGCGGTTAATCTCAATTCCAAAATCCCCTTCGTTATCGCCATTATACATATAACCGTAAACCGCAAAATATAAATCGCCATTGTCTTCGGTACGAAGGACTTTCACTCCATGATTCAAATAACTGGCTCCCCTCTGGCTTTCCCGGGTTTGTCTTTCAAATCCAAAAGCCTGGGTCAGAATATTATCCCGCATATTGTATACCCAGAGTCCTCCGTCTGCAACAAAACTGATATACGTATTATATTCTTCGTCCTTCCCGGCCCCATCTCCGCTCTCTGTTTCTGTTTCCTCCGGTTCCTCTTTCCCGTAAATGTGAATATCCAGACAGCTTTCATCAATCATTCCAATGCGAAGCCTGTTATTATCAAAGGTAAAGGACCTTTCATCCACCTTCTCTTCCATGGTTCTGGAATAATCCATCAACGTCTCTTTACTTCCGTTGGCCGAAACGCTGTAATTTTCCTGAACCATATAATGATAATCATTCCCACTGTCATCCCGGGCAGCAATTTCATAAACCATTTGAATTTCACCGGTCTGATTATCCAGATTTTTAACCGTGGTCTTTACATCTCCGACAACCTCCGGTGCCAGATCTCCCCATGTAATCGTTTCACTGTCCGAGGCAATCGTCACCTGACGAAAATCATCACTGACACCATCCTCTGAAGATGACAAATATTCAGCAATATAGGATGCTGCTGTTTTCTGAAAAGTGGCATTATGAAAATCCATGGCAAACTGAAGCTTATCATAAGCCATTAAATCGTTACCATAGACGATGCGTGTATAGTAATAATGGGTCTCCTTTTCATCATCCTCCACTGTCAGATTCAGACAATACTCTTTTCCGGCCTGAAAATCCGCTGTAAACTGAATCCGGGTTTCCCGGTTTCCCTCCACACGCTGAATTTCTGCACATTCTCCCGACTCGATTTCCACCGCATTATTTTCATCCATCAGCGAATAATGGATCCGGCGGACACCGGCCACCGGCTCCTCCACCTGCAATGTCAGCTCCTTATTCTCTGAAACCGGTGTAATGCTGTCCCGGAGATAAGCGGCGTCCATCACCTGATTATAACCATTCATTTCATTGATAAGCATCCCGCTGGTTTTCACATAGAGCTTTATAAGGGATGTATCTCCCTGATTTTTAGACGGATGAATCCGGTCGTAATTCAATATATGATTTGCCAGAAAAAGGGCAATGATAAAGGATACCACATAAAATCCGGCAATCCATAGGATCTTTTTATTTATTTTCATGCTTTAGTTTCCCTCTTTCTCCCCTTCCGGAAAAAACAGCCGGAACAACGTCAAATCCCCGTTCACCGCTCCGGCACAGGCCTGATATGCCCGGATTTCCTCCGGACGGTTTTTCCGGATTCCCGACCGCACACCTCGAATTAAAATATTCTTCGGCGTATGTTCCATATCAATAAATTCAAGAATCTGAGTCCTGTAGCCCATAATCTCCAGCATCTGTCCCCGAAGGCCATCGGTGATCAGCGCTGCCATCCGTTCCTTCAGCAGGCCATAGCCCAATACCGGTGCCAGAATATCGTTCTTTATCTGCCCATTCAGCTCATGCTGACAGCAGGGTACCGATAAAATAACCCTGGCGTTCCATTTCACGGCTTTATACAGGGCATAATCCGTTGCCGTATCACAGGCATGAAGGGTAACGACCATATCTACCGAATCCGCGCCCTCAAAATCTGCAATATCCCCATGGATAAATTCCAGATTCTCATATCCGTATTTATCCCGAAGCTCATTACAGTGACGGATGACCTCTGTCTTTAAATCCAATCCGATCATTTTTACCGGATATCCCAGTTGAATATTGAGATAATAGTACATAGCAAATGTCAGATAGGATTTTCCACAGCCAAAATCAATAATCGTCACCGGCCGGTTTTTAGGAAGCTCTTCAAGAATATCCTGGATAAATTCCAGAAAACGGTTAATCTGCCGGTATTTATCATATTTTGAACGAACAATCTTTCCCTCGGACGTCATGACACCCAAATCAATCAAAAATGGGACGGGTGTTCCTTCTGGTAAAATATATGTTTTTTTTCGATTGTGGGCCAGATTCTGCTTATCCGCTTTTTTACATGCCTGAATCTTTCGTTCATTTACACGAATATTCCCTTTTTTCCCCGAGAGAAGAGTATATTCCCGGTCTCCACTCTTTATCTGCATCTGCTTAAACTCATTCTGAAGCAAACCGGTCAGCCAGTCCTTCACCTGACTTTCCTCAATATTTTTATGAAAAACCTGAGTTTTTGTATATTGGGCCGCCTGAAACAGGAGCTTGTCCCTGATGATCACAGGACGCACTTTCACCTTCTGAATATCTCCGGCCTTTTTCCGGTTACTCAATGTCAGATCTGCCAATTCCCAATTCAGGGCTTCTTCCAAAACATCTTCTAACTGTTTCATCCTTCATTCCTTTCTGGCACCCTGATGCCTAATCCCCACGATATGGTCTCACACAGACACAGGCGCCGCCAGGCTCATTTTATCATGTTTCACCTGAATCGACAAGGGGCGGCAGATGCCGCCCCCCAGTTTACCTTGGATAAAGCCGCCGTTTAAAATTCCTCCGGCGTTTTCTCCGGAAACAGACTTCATCATGAAGCAGACACATCAGCAGCGCCCGGTGAAAATCTTCGGGCTCCGGTCTTCCGGCCTTATCATAAGCCCTTTCCGCCATATTTTCCATCGCCGTGACATCCGGATACTCATCATACATACAGCTCCCGTCATATTCCTCTTCATCACAGACGTCTTCCACCCACCGGATCATTTCACGGTCTTTTGGAGGATACATTTTTTTCATATAAGCCCTGTCTGTCATGAAATCATCCTCCTGAGTCCATGGATTATCTCCCAGGACATCATATAAATTCATTTGATGTAAACTTTGATACGCCATAAGCCCCTCCTGTCTTTGCTCAGAATATAATATGCGCCTTTTGATTCGATGGTTCCGCACCATCCTCCCCATTCCACATAGACTGGAATAAAGTTTGATATGGTGGTTTTCATGAATCCTTCTTATCTGGGTATACTTGTTAACAAAACCCATCCGCTTCCCGGAGATTATACACCTCCGGATCTGGTCCCGGCAGAGGTTCCCTTTGCTTATATCGGCAATGACCGGCGAAATTATCTGAGGCTTTCTGCGGCCCGGGCACTGGAGCGGATGTTTCAGGACGCCGCCGAAGCCGGAATGGAGCTGACCGGGGTCTCCGGTTACCGTTCTTTTAAACGTCAGAAAGCTATTTATGAAAATAATATCGCCGTTAAAGGACTTGAACACACGTCCCTCTATTCTGCTGAAGCCGGAAAAAGTGAACATCAGACCGGATTGGCTATGGATATTTCGACGCCATCCATCCATTCCGGACTCACTACCGATTTTGAAGCTACACCGGAAGGCCTGTGGCTCCGTAAAAAGGCTCCGGAATACGGTTTTATCCTCCGTTACCCCGCAGGAAAAGAAAATATTACCGGCTATGCCTATGAGCCCTGGCATTTCCGGTATATCGGAAAACCCGCTGCAATCTATATCACAGACCGCCGATTCACTCTGGAAGAATATTATCGGCTTTTATTTCCCGAAAAAATCGTGTATGATATAGGATAGTAATATGATTTTTAACCTTGGAGGTCACTATGAAACAAAAGACAAATCACCTGTTCCGTCAAAGCGGAATCCTTGTACATCCCACATCTTTTCCAGGTCCCTACGGCATCGGCGATCTTGGTAAAGGTGCTTATGATTTTATCGACTTTCTCGAGGCCGGGGGCCAGACGCTCTGGCAATGTCTGCCTCTCGGCCCGACAGGTTTCGGAGATTCTCCCTATCAGGCTTTTTCTGCCTTTGCCGGCCAGCCCTTAATTATCAGTCCGGAAAAGCTCATGGATTTAGAACTTCTCACTGCAGAAGATGTGACATCTGTTCCGGAATGGGCGCCCGAAACCATTGATTACGGTCCTCTCATTGAATATAAAACTTCCCTTTTAAAAAAAGCTTATGAAAATTTTCAGCATACGCCAATTATTTTACTGCTGGATGAATTTCGTAAATTCTGTTCGGATAACCAGGACTGGCTGACGGATTACGCACTCTTTATGGCCTTAAAAGACGCCAACGAAGGCCGTGCCTGGACCGAATGGGACAAGGTCTATAAATTTCCGACGCATGCCGTAAAACTTACTGCCCTTGAGGAACTCAAAGATTCTGTGGATTACTACCGTTTTCTTCAGTACATCTTCTTTAAGCAGTGGGAAGAACTTAAAAATTATGCCAATAGCAAGGGAATTCACATCATTGGGGATATTCCGATTTTTGTATCTCCGGACAGCGCCGACGTCTGGGCAAATAAAGACCTTTTCTATCTGGATGACGATGGCTATCCAACCGTTGTTGCCGGAGTCCCGCCGGACTATTTCAGCGCCACAGGCCAGCTTTGGGGCAATCCCCTCTATAACTGGGCCGCACATAAAAAGGACGGTTATCAATGGTGGATCCGCCGTATCCGCCATCAGCTCGGTATCACAGATATGCTCCGCATCGACCATTTCCGGGGATTTGAAGCCTTCTGGACCATTCCCTACGGTGAAGAAACTGCCGTCAATGGTCAGTGGAAAAAAGGCCCCGGAACAGATTTCTTCGACCATATGATACAGACCTTTGGAGACGCTCTGCCGATTATCGCCGAAGACCTTGGTGTCATTACCCCCGCCGTTGAAAAGCTCCGGGATACTTACGGATTTCCGGGAATGCGTATTCTCCAGTTTGCCTTTGATGATATTCATGACAATAACTATCTGCCCTATCATTACATTGAAAACTGTGTCTGCTATACAGGCACTCATGACAATGACACCACCCGGGGCTGGTATCTCCAGGCCTCTGCCCGGTCTCAGGATAAAGTCCGGCGTTTTATGAACTGCGACGGAAGCAATGTCCACTGGGATTTTATTCGTCTCGCGATGGGCTCCGTTGCCCGGTACGTTCTCTTTCCGATTCAGGACATTTTCGGACTGGACAGTTCCGGCCGCATGAACACACCGGGAACCGACAGGGATAACTGGACATGGCGTTACCAAAAGGATCAACTGAATCCGGGAACCTCTGCCTATCTGAAAGAATTATCTGAATTATTCGGACGTAATCAAAAAACCGCATCCCGATCTGCTGCGGAATCAAAGGAGGAACTTTATTTATGATACGTTTTATTGCCGTCATATTATTTTTAGTGCTGTTTTCTATTGTCAGCCTGCCTATGTATCTCATTGTAAATATCATCGGACATTTTAACCCGGAAGCAAAAACGCGTATTTCCCAAAATTTTGTCGTGGGAGGCTTCAAAAATGTGCTCCGGATCAGCAGCACAAAACTCGAAGTGACGGGGCTTGAAAATGTTCCGTCGGACACCCCGGTCCTCTATGTGGCAAATCACCGGAGCTATTACGATATCGCTGCCTGTTACACCCTCGTAAAAAACAACACCGGTTTTATTTCAAAAAAAGAAATGGAACGGATTCCGTGTATCAGCCGCTGGATGCGCTATATCAACTGCCAGTTTCTCGACCGTGAAAATGTCCGTGAAGGATTGAAAACGATTTTGACCTGTATTGATTTAATCAAAAAAGGAACTTCCATTTTCCTTTTTCCGGAAGGAACGAGAAATCTCGGTGGTGAAATGCTTCCATTTAAAGACGGCGGTTTTAAAATAGCGACCAAAACCGGCTGTCCGATCGTTCCTGTCGCCATAAAAAATACAGAAAATATTTTTGAAACCCATATTCCCAAAGTTCAAAAACAGACCGTATCCATTGAATTCGGAACACCGGTTTATACCGCTGAAATGACACCTGCCGAGAAAAAGGGGCTTGGCTCCCTGGTTCAGGGACAGATTTCGGAAATGCTAAACAGAAAATAATATAAATTCTTTCATTTTTCCTATTCATTTTTAGGATAAACCATGTTACAATTGAGAATGATTGATTTTTTTAAGGAGGAAGCAGACGATGATACCTGTCGTACTTATGTCAACAGTTTCTATAGTTCTGATTGTTGTCCTCGTAGTCGTCCTGGTCGCTCTGGGTGTGCTTGCATTCTGGGGAAACAAGCAGCAAAAGAAAGCCGAATCTGCTCAGCAGCAGATTGAAGCTGCCGCACAGCCGATGACTATGCTGGTCATTGACAAAAAGAAGATGAAGCTGACTGAATCCGGCTTACCTAAAATTGTCATAGATTCCACTCCGAAGCTTATGCGCCGCACAAAAGTGCCTGTTGTCAAAGCAAAGGTTGGACCTAGAATCATGACCCTCATCGCCGATGATAAAATTTATGATTTAATTCCTGTAAAACAGGAAATTAAAGCTATGGTCAGCGGTATGTATATTTTAAGTGTAAAAAGCCTGAGAGGCCCGGCACTGACTGCCCCGCCGAAAGTTGGATTTTTCCAGAGAATGAAAAATAAAGTTTCAGGAAAATAATTTTAAAAAAGGTGTCCATCACAATTTTTCGTGACAGACACCTTTTTTATTCTTCTTTCAGTAATGGGCCTTACAGCTCAGACGCAGCGCCCGGATTCGGAAAACAGCAACATCCTTCATCAGCTTCTCATGATAATGCCATTCGCCTTTACCGTAATGATTCATAATCGCATCCAATCCCTTTTTCTTTTCTTCCGGATCCTCAACCACTTTCACCAGACCATCACCGATAATACTCTCATAAAGATAAGAATATTGACAGGCCTCGCTGCCCGTCACCAGCCCACGGGACCGGTCCATCTCAAAAGCCGCCCGGTCACTGTTTTTAATACACCGATACTTTCTTCCTGCCGAAGCCCCATGGCAATAAAAATACCACTGGCCATTTTCACAGACAGGTCCAAAATTCAAAGGGACGATATACATCCCTTCATCATCGCAAAGGCCCAGCCGCAGGCAGTCGCATCCTTCAATGATTTCCCTGATCTTCTCTGTATCTGTAATCTCTCTGTCTTTTCTCCGCATAGCTTCCCTTACTCCAAAACAAAATCACGAGAAGAAATATGCCTTCTCATCAAATAGGGTCGGATCATCTTTTTCCTGTGCCGCCAGTTTTAAAAGGACATCCCTGGTGTTCAGCGACTGATCATCAATAACCCGCTCCACCAGCCGCTCCAATAAGGCGCCGAGAACCGGTCCCTGAGGTATTCCCGCCTCGATCAGATCCCGTCCGTTGACTGCCAGCGTTTTTACTTCAAAGCAGTCTCCCCGCCGGATAATTTCACGGTAAACCTTCTCTTTTTTCTTCAGAAGTTCCAGTTTATCCGGAATGACCTTCGGGTTTTTGGCCGAAATATCCGCCCGCTGCACCTGAATAAACCCATCAAATATATCCCGGCCCACCCGGTTCAGAGCCCGGCGTACACTGGCTTCCTCCGGAAAATACTTCAGTCCGTGCCATTTTACAAGCCGGCACACCCGTTCCGATGTATAATTATCAAATTTCAGACGCTTCATAATCTTTTTTGCCATCTCCGCACTGACTTCCGGATGACGGTAAAAAATATCCCGGCCCCCGTCCGTTTTCTTTACGACCGGCTTTCCAAAATCATGGATCAGCATCGTCAGCCGTAATATGGGTTCCGGCGAAATATTCTGAAGTGCAATCAATGTATGCTTCTCCACATCATAAACGTGGTTGGGTGTCCGCTGTTCCACACCGGTGATGGCATCATACTCCGGTAAAATCACTCTGGTAATCCCCAGTTCCCATGCCTTATGAATCCGCTCCGGATGATCGGACACAAGAAGCTTTACCAGTTCCACACGGATGCGTTCCGCACTGATATTCTTTAAATCCCCGGCCTTTTCCGACATCGCCTTTTCTGTGTCTTCATCAATATCAAATCCTAACTGGGCTGAAAAACGTATCGCCCTGAGAATCCTCAGAGCATCCTCATCGAACCGTTCCCCGGGTTCGCCCACGCAACGGATCACCCGATGCTCCAGGTCTTCTATCCCATGAAAAATATCTACAAGACCGGTTTTTGGATTGTATGCCATAGCATTTATCGTAAAATCCCGCCGTTTTAAATCCTCCTCCAGACTCGCCGTAAAGGCCACTTCCTTTGGATGACGATGATCTTCATATTCCCCGTCCACCCGATAGGTCGTCACCTCAAACTGCTCCTTATCCATCAGCACCGTGACCGTTCCATGCTCAATCCCCGTATCCACGGTCCGGGAAAATATCTGTTTGATCTGTTCCGGTCTGGCGGATGTGGTAATGTCCCAGTCTTCCGGCATCCGGCCTAAAATACTGTCACGGACGCATCCGCCCACAGCATAAGCCTCAAAGCCATGAACCATTAATCTTTCAATAATTGCCGCTGCATTTTCCGGAATATGCATTGTCATCTGCCCACCTCTTTCCTAAATGCCTGTCCTTTTTCGGATATACCATATCATACCACATCCATCCATTCGATGGAATACCTTGCAGGGTTACTTGTCAAAATTTTATCTATTGAAGTATTCCATCTTATCGATTATAATATTAGATAACTATTTTACTAGAATATTCAGGAAAGCAGGTTAAATTCATGGACGATACAAAGATAAAATTAAAAAAATACGAGCAGTGGCTGCAGATTTTAAAGCTACTGAGTATTATCTGCCTTGTTCTGGGCATCATCTTTACCTACCGGTATATTAAGTGCAACGGACATCCGGCCGGAATGGTTATTTTTATGCTATCTTCCCTGATGTTTTTTATGGCCTACAGGGAGAAGTCCGCAGCGCCGCGTCCGGGAAGTCCGGAATATGAAGCGATCGAACGGGCTCATGCCTCCCGGATCAAAACCAGTCAGGAACGGCTTTACCGGAAGCAGCACCCATTTATGGTTGCCCGCGAACTGGTAGAGAATAACAAATCCATCCCTTCCAGAGCCCAGCAAAAAACGGAACCCTTAAAAAAGGATTCCGCTAAAACAGCCTCTGAAAAAAGCAGGGATTAACTGCCCAACACTTTTGCCTTAATCACATCAAAATCCACCGGACGGTAGTCATTGCGTTCCACACAGACACAGATGGACTGATGACAGTAATCTTTATAGGTTGGATTACCATGCACATGTCCGTAAA
The DNA here is from genome assembly GCA_048357495.1 of Frisingicoccus sp. Classification (GTDB taxonomy): domain Bacteria; phylum Bacillota; class Clostridia; order Lachnospirales; family Lachnospiraceae; genus Frisingicoccus. Next base: position 15,404 of record DBGCEW010000189.1, on the reverse strand, counting down.
TATTTGCATAAGGCATATTCTCATTTATATACAACGGTTCATGGGACAGTATCCAAAATCCGTCAATAATGATCGGCCAGGCACTGGCCTCGTCAAAACCACATTCCCGGTACCATTCCGGTGAATGATTATCATGGTTTCCGAGGACCAGTGTTTTTTTACCATTTAAAGCATGGCATAAACGGCTTACCGTTTCCTTATCTCCAAAGGAAAAATCTCCCAGCATAAATACCCGGTCTTCCGAATCCACCGTTTCATTCCAGTTCCGGATCAATTGCCTTTCCATATCTTCCGTATCTGCAAAGGGACGGTTTTCAAAACGAATCATGGCCCCGTGTCCAAAATGTGTATCTGCAATAAAAAATGTTTTTCCTGCCATTGACCTTTCTCCTTTATCCGTATTTCATTATCTGTCTTTTATAAGCTGTTCATATGCCAGCCGGGTATAGCCCTGTCGTTGATAAAGCTCTGCCGCACGCACATTGGTCTTTTCAACCTCGAGCCGCAATCGGTAAACCCCCTTTTCGAACATGGTATCCAGTTGTTTCAGAATCTCGCTTCCAATACCCTTTCCCTGATACTCCGGCCGAATATAAATTTCCTCGATCCAAATGACAGGCCCTCCCGCTTCCTGGGAAAATGTCTTCGCCAGAAGCATATAACCGGCCGCGCTTCCCTGATACTCAAGAATATAGGCCTCTGCATAGGTGTCCCTGCATATCAGCTCCTCAAAGGTATCTTCAATATTCTTCACCGGAATTTCATGGTCCACCGCATCTGTGTGGTAAAACTCCCGGACCATCTGAATGTATAACTCCCTGTCTTCAGGCTGAATACGCCGCATATCATCGCCTCCTCCTTTATCTGCTTCTAACAGGCTAGTATATATCACCGCTTTTGTCAAGACTCCCCCTGCAGATACGAGAGTAGTATTCTTTTCACTTTTGTGATAAAATAGTTAAAGAGAAAAAATAAACATAAGGAGAATACGATGAAGGAAAATATTTTTATTATGGACCACCCGTTAATACAGCACAAAATCTCCATGCTCCGGGACGAAAAAACCGGAACCAACGAATTCCGTCAGCTTGTGGAAGAAATTACGATTCTGATGGGATATGAGGCTCTCCGGGATCTGCCATTGGAAGATGTGGAAGTCAAAACACCGATTGAAACCTGTTATTCACCGATGGTTTCCGGAAAAAAATTGGCCATTGTCCCGATCCTGCGTGCCGGCCTCGGTATGGTGAATGGTATGACAACCCTTGTTCCTTCGGCAAAAATCGGCCATATCGGCATGTATCGGGATGAAGAAACCCATGAACCTCATGAATATTTCTGTAAACTTCCTGCCCCAATTGAACAGCGGACAATTATTGTTGTCGATCCGATGCTGGCAACCGGAGGTTCCGCCGTATCTGCAGTGGACTTCATCAAATCCTACGGTGGTAAAAATATTAAATTTATGTGCATCATCGCAGCTCCGGAAGGTATTGAATATTTCCATCAGCACCACCCGGATGTTCAGTTATACTGCGGCCATCTGGACCGTTGTTTAAATGAACATGCTTATATTTGTCCGGGACTCGGCGATGCCGGAGACCGGATTTTCGGCACGAAATAGATAAAAAATGTCCTTGGAAAAAACTGTGAAAAAGCTTTTTTCAAGGACATTTTTTATGTTAATGCCTGTCCGAAGTTCCCCTTCGATCTGTTCTTATATAAAATGAATTTCTTCCGGTTCAATCATGGCCTTCCCCTTTGGAATTCCAAGAAGCTTACAAAGTAACGGTGCAATATTCAACTGACTGATACTTTCCTGTTCAAAACGGCCCTTTTCCACAGACGGACTGCATATATACAGAGGGACTTCCCGCTGCAGATCCTCCGTGCCGCAGTGAATGCCTCTGCGGTCCATTCCATGATCCGCGGTAACAACAACCTGATAACCATCCTGAAGCCATCCCTGGATCAGATCCGCAATATAACATCCCGCATCGGCAACCTTCCAGGCATATTCTTTACTGTCTGCACCAAAATTATGCCCTGCCAGATCCGTATTCATCGGATGGTACATCATAAAATCCGGCATATAGGTCTTTCGGATAAACTCTCCATCCTGAAACAAATGGGAATCCGGATAGGTATCTTCCCAGTAAAACATTCCATAATCGATCAGGCCGCCATCCTCTCTGCCGAATCGAATCCGGTCTGTATGTCTGTTAAAAGGTGCCTTATTATATAATTCACTGACCCAAAAATATACAGCGCCTCCCGTCGTCAGGCCTGCATTTTTACACATTAAAAAAATATTTTCCTGATTGGAGCGCCGCGTTACCTCATTACAGGTAATCCCGTGAATATGGGACGGAACCCCTGTCAGAAGGGTTTCATACATCGGCCGGGACATGGATGGCAATTCTCCCCGTACTTTATATTTTGCTGCCAGACCATAATCTGCCATATGTTCCAGGAACCCCAAATATTCTGTAGCTATTTCATAACCACAGGCATCCAATAATACGAATATTGTCTTACTCATTTTTTCTTCCTCATTTTTTAACTGTTTAATCGCTCCAGCATTTCCTTCACAACCGCCATTCCCACATTTTTTAAAGCCGTTTCTGTATTCGCTCCCAAATGGGGGGTGGCTATAAAATTATCGAGATGAAGCAGCGGATTTTCTATGGTGACCGGCTCCTCCGTAAACACATCGCAGGCTGCGCCTCCGATCTGCCCTGAGCATAACGCCTCATATAATTCTTCTTCATTCAGTACAGCGCCCCGTGAAGTATTCACTAAAAGGGCCTGGCTTTTCATCTTATCAAACTGGCTTCTTCCAATCATATGCCGGGTTTCCTCCGTCAGATCCACCCCCGGCATAATAACATCCGCTTTTTCAAAGACCCCATCCATCGTTTCCTGGGGTTCAATACCCAGCGCCATCATCTCGTCCGCTCTCATATGACGAGACCATCCGATAACATGCATGCCAAAACCATTTTTACAAATCTTTGTTGTGCGCCGGCTGATTTCTCCGATACCGATAAGCCCCAGGCTTTTTCCAAAAAACTCCGTTCCCTGAAGGGCTGAAAAGTTCAGATTTCCCTGACGCACCATCCGGTCTGCCATAAACATCTTTCGACCAAGTGCCAGCATGAGAGCCACATTCATTTCAGCTACGGACTGGCTGTTCCGGTGCGGTACTGAAAACACCTCTAGGCCGAGTTCTTCTGCAGCATCCATATCGACACCATCCGTGCCGGTTCCGTGGATTCCGATAACTTTCAGCTTTTCTGCCCGCCGCATCACTTCTCTGTCTATCTGAAGATTCCGGTTGATCAGACCGTCCGCTTCCGGCAGCCGCTCCCATTCCCGGATAATTTCTGCATGAGCCTTCAACAGTTTATAGGCCTCCGGATGAATATATTCACATAAAAAAACTTTTTTCATCTTTCACCATTCTCCGGTTCATCCTTAATGGTTACCCGGACGGTATAAACACTTTCCTGTTCAATGACCGATTTGACATCGCCCTCCAGATGATGAAGCCGTGCCGGTGTATTGTTCGACATGGCAACCGCATCATTAATCGTGTAGTAATACATCGTTCCTGACAGGGTCTTCAGCACTGACTCCGTCATCGTCACATGCTGACCTTCCAAAACCAGCCCCGGACGCTCCATCCGGAAATCCATATCCCGTTCTGCCAATTTCATCACCTCTTATCGTTTTCTATCATAGCACAAAAGAATACCATGGACAAGTAGACCTTCCGAGAGTTTATACTGCAAAAAAACACTTTGCTACACCACAAAAAAACGGAACCCCGTCCTGCGCGGAATCCCGTTCTTTTTAAGGATATTCTAGTTTTGTGAATCATTTGGACACTCAAGAGCTCTTAAGCTCTCAGGCAAACAGGCAAATTTCAGGGTTGCGTTAAATGTACATTCAGATAAACACTTTCCATGCACATGGATTTGCCTGTTCACCCTGGGAGTCCTTATCTAATTTAACCCAATGGGAATGGATCGAATCCCATCAGAATTAAACCACCAAGAATTAAAATTGTTAATACTGCATAAATGAGACATGGAACAACGTTGGAACGCATCAAACGTCCTTCAGAACCGATTGTACCACATGTAGCACATGCAGAAACGATATTGTTTACACATACCATGTTACCCATAGCACCACCCATAATCTGCATAGCAACGATCAGCATTGTGGAAAGACCAAGCTTTCCTGCTGCTGCATACTGCAGTGTGGAGAACAGTGTACAGGATACGGTTGCAGAACCGGAGATAAATGCTCCGATAACACCGATAATCGGTGCTACAACGATATATGCTTTACCGAACAGAGCTGCCAGACCGTTAGCCATAACGATTAACATACTGTCCATACCGCTGTTGTTGAACTGTGCGCCGGAATTTCTGAAAAGCTGTACCATCGCAATACCGAATAATAAAGCAATCGCAGCGCCGCCTACCATGGCACCGGTTTCTTTCCATGCAGCTTTAACCTGTTCACCCTTCATCTTGTGCAGAGGAATAATTAACAGTGCAACAAGGATGAATGGCAGGATACCCGGGTTCCATGCCCATTTGAATACCCAGTCAACCTGAACGCCTAAGATTGTTTCAAGACCAAATGCAAATGGTGCTGTAGAAACATTCAGAAGTCCTTTTAATCCGATGGCCGGAATACGTGTTACAACAAGAATCAGAGCAATGATACCGTATGGTACCCAAGCCATAACTGGAGAAATATTTGCTTCCACTTTCATGGATTCATCTTCTTCAACTGCTGTTGTCGCTTTCCAGTGTTCTGCCCATGCAGATTTTTCTGGGAATTCAAATTTTGTCTTAGGAACAAGAATTCCTTTTTTAGCTGTAAAGATTGTTACTGCCAGACCGAAAATACCACCAATCAGAGATGGGAATTCTGGTCCGAGGAATGCAGCACAGATCAGGTATGGCACACAGAAAGCAACTGCTGCCACAATGATGTATGGAATACATTCAACGGCTGGTTTGATGGATTTGTTCTTACCGAACATTTTACACATCATAGCCATTGTAATGAAGATGATGATTGGACAAATGATTGCACTTGGAATTGCAGCCCATTTTGTCACACCCAATTTCCATGCTTCAAGATCTGTTACACCTGCATTTGCAAGCTCGCCGCTAACCATGTTGAAGGCGGTTGTTGCAGGTGTACCAACAGCACCGTAAGGTACTGGTGTACTGTTCAAAATAAGTGCACACATTGCTGCACACAGTGGAGGGAAACCTACACTGATTAACAATGGAGCAGCCAGAGCAGCCGGTGTACCGAAACCGGCAGCACCTTCGATAAATGCTCCAAACATGAAACCAATGATTACCATCTGAATACGTGGGTCATCACTGATTGTTGTAAACATACGGTTGATAACACCCATACCACCGGAATATTTCAGTGTATTCATAATAAGAATCGCACCTAAAATAATAACGATTGTATCGATCGATGTCAGGAAACCAGATACCGTATGAGCGGCAATTGTAACAATGTCCATCTTCCATGCCAGGAAACAAACAACGGCTGTAATTAACCAGGCAACCGGAAGCGCAATTTTCGCTGGCCAGTTAAAACCGGCCATAACAATAATTGTTACAATAATTGGAATAAAAGCTATAATTGCATACATGCTGTAGGTCCTCCCCTCTTAAATACCAGAACTACAGAATTTCTGCAAATGTCTGAATACGTGTTTTAACCTGTTCGAAAGCAGTGGATTCCTGATCGATTTCGATAAACAGATTACGAACATTAGCAGCTTCAAATTCCTGAAGAAGGATTGGGTAATCAAATTCTTCCGGATCACAGAATTTCATCATGCAAACAACAACTGCATCAGCGCCGTATTTGTTCACAGCATCGATAATCATCTGTCCCTTTGGTTTGTCAGCATCTGTTGCTAAGGAACATCCATCGAATTCATTCCAAGCTTTTGCAAGAGCCATTAATGGGTCAGCATCTGCAGGAACATCCTGACGGAAGTTACGTGTTTCCTGAGCAAGGTCATCAGCTACGATAGCGAAACCATTTTCATCAAAGATATCAAGAACATCGTATGGTTCAACCATGATACCGGTAACGATAACTTTTTTACCTGTGAATTCTTTTGCAGGTTCAGCTTTGATTGCTGCGATTAATTCTTTAACAAGCGCTGTATGTTTGGATTTTTCCATGAACCAACGAGCTTTTAATACTGCATGACGATCGGATGGTTTGATTGTTGCAGCATATTCAGCAGCTACATCACAGAATTCACGGCAAACTGCACGGTTTTCATTGTAAACTGCGATAGAGTTCTGAAGAGCTCTTGTTGTGATTCTTGTATCTAATAAATCTTCTAATTTTTCTTTAACCAGTGCAAATTCTTCACGGCAGAATACGTTTGCTGCTTCTTTAGCAATTTTACGGTTCTGTGGATGTGTGAATGTGATTACCGGAGCTTTTCCGTGCCATTTCTGGCTCATACATTTTAATGTATCACAAGGTACGGAGAAGATAACTGCTTCTAAATCATCATAAGCACCTTCAAGTTCTAATTCCATAATGGACTGCATAACTGAACATGCGAATGGTGGTAAATATGTACGTGCTTTGGAGATCTGTTTTTTCTGAGCTCCCCACATACCCATTGGAAGGTATCCTGCAGCGTGTACAATTTCTTCTGGACAGTATACTGGCATAATACCTACTGCGCCTTTACCTGTTTCACTTTTATAATCTTCCATTGCTTTCTTTGGATTATCAGCAACGTTCTTTAATTCTGCAATAATTGCTTCAACTGTTCTCATCTTACATTCCCTCCCCAATAATTAGTTGTTGTCCATCATTTCGGATAATGCCTGAACACGTGTTTCGTACTGAGCCTGTGTGAAGACACGAGGGTCAGTCTGGTCACCATCGAAGCTTACGAATGGTACGCCCATCTTAGCGTTAACATATTCAGCACCTTCGTTGTTAAGGAGACCCATCAGCTTACAGCTGCGGTTAAGGTGAAGAACAATACCATCACTCTTAGAGTTGCTAACAACTTTGTAGAATTCTTCGTAACGGTTGGAACCACATGTGTTGATGTATACGTTTGTATAAGCTTCAGCCATAGATTCCAGATCGCCTGGTGTGTAAACAAGACTCCAAAGTCCTGGATAAGCGGAACCGGTCATTACAGAGCCCTGGTTCTTAAGGCCTTTGAATGTTGCTCCAAGGTATGTCCAAACAGCGATACCTTCCCATGTTACACGATGTTTTTCGTTTTCAGCAGCGCCGAAAGCGTACTGTCCAGCCTGATCTTTAGCTTCCAGTTCATCCGCAAATTTATGGAATGTAATTTCAGCGTAATCTCTTGCTCTAGCGCAAACGATTAATGCCATGTAGTTGAATAAATCAAATCCGTTTAATGGAGATGGTTTACGGAATGCATATGTAGCAACTTTGTTCCACCAGTATACGGAACGCTGTACCTGTTCCTGAACTTTGAGGAATTTGTCATAATCAAATGCACGTCCTGTGATATCTTCCAGCTGTTTGATCGCTGCTCTGTACTGTCCGGCAATGTATTCTTTGTTGTGACGGGCAACAGGCATTGTGTGGTTGAAAGGAACGTCGATGATGATGCAAGGAATGTTTAATTCTCTGGCAACGTTTTCGTACCATTTTAATAATGTATTACAGATGTTGTTACATGTAATAACCAGGTCAGGCAGTGGAACGTAATCTGCTTTGGAGTTTGCTAATTTTTCAGGTTTTTCGCCAGTCATAGCTTCCTGTTTTAACAGTTCCAGGTAACCAAGGTTTGTACGTGCGTAAGAACAGATATCAATGTTGTAACCTTTCTGGTCAGCAACTTCGAGTAAATCCATGGAAGCTTTTTTTGCACCAGCACCAGCTGCATGTGTTTCCGGATAGATCATAGCGATATCCATAGCTACACAGAATTCCGGCGGAGCTACAGAAGCAGACCAACAAACTAATTTACCTGCTTTTTTTGCTTCCCATGCTTCTTCATTGAGTTTTGCCTGAAAATATCCCAGACACTCTTTTGAACTTGCTTCATTGATATTGAAATCCATAATTTTTACCTTCTTTCTTTAATAATAGCCGTCCTTTAATTTTTTTTAATCAGCTCTTCATAAGCTAAAAGGGCAGCGCCAAGGGCTCCTGTAATCTGAGGATTTGGAGCAACAGTGATTTTCTGCTGCAACTCTTTCTCGATGGCATCTACGACACCTGGATTCTGTGCAACGCCGCCGCACATAACCACATCGTCAACCACCCCAACACGGTATACCAGTGAGCAGGCTTTGCTGGCAACAGACTGATGTACTCCGGCAACGATGCTTTCTTTTGTCAATCCTTTAGATAACTGGGAAATAACTTCTGATTCAGCAAATACAGTACATGTACTGCTGACAGATGCCCATTTATCCGCTTTAAAATGAGCTTCACCCATTTCGGAAAGCGGAACTTCCAGTACTCTGGACATAACATCCAAGAAACGGCCTGTACCTGCAGCACACTTATCATTCATAACGAATTTCAAAATGTTGCCTTTTCCGTCCAACTGGATGGCCTTTGCATCCTGACCCCCAATATCAATAATGGTTCTCGCTGCAGGAACAAGATAATAGATTCCCTTTGCATGACAGGTAATTTCACTAATCTGCTTATCAGCATTCTCAACGGAGAATCGACCATAACCTGTTGCAACAGTAAAATCAATATCTTCCGGTTTCAGGTCGATATCTTTAAAAACATCTTCCATAACTCTTCCCGGTCCTGAAGTACCAGTTCCAACCTGAACAACAGCTGAAGATATAAGTTCAACGCCATCTTTCAGGATAACTGCTTTACTGGATGAAGAGCCAATATCTATACCTAATGTATACACGTTGTTTCCTCCTGTATCCCTTTCAATTATTCAGCATTGCCGTGACGGCTTGTGAATGTTGCTTCGTAGTTGATGTCACCAATCTGTTCAATTAACTCAACAAGGATACCCTGTGTGTATTTTGGACGGATAAAGTTAACAATGATGTCTTCTGTTCCTTCTACAGGATCTTTTTCAAGCATTTCATAACCCATAGCTCTGAGTTCATCCTGACATGCTCTGATATCATCAACAAGGTATGCTACGTGAGCGATTCCGCCTTTACCTTTGTTGAACTCGGTTAATACGCCAGACTGTGGAATGATAAATTCTACAGCGTCAACGCCTTCACCGTGTTTTGTGAAGATCAGATGTGCATCATAAGCTTTTACATGTCCACGGTAATCTTCCTGAAGACCAAATGTGTTCATGAAAGCTTCCGCTTTTTCTACTGTAGGTAATACAATACCCCAGTGATGTGTACGGATGATGTGTTTCCCAATACCTGTGTTTGCAAATAAATTTGCCATAATAAAAACTCCCTTTCTTTAATTATATAATATAATTATTTATAGTTTTCGCCATGAGTGGTCCCGAACCCCCCGGTCCGGAACCTCTCACAGCATTTTATGAACTTTATTTAATTAATGGCAGATTATGCAATCGTCATTCCCATAACTTCATCTTTGAAGATTCTTTCGTCCATCAACTTAACGTTACCATCTGCATCGCGGTCAACGATCGGTTCGAAATCCATCTGATCAAGAACCTGAGTCTTAACGTCAACGCCCGGTGCAACTTCGATCAGATGTACACCATCCGCTTTCAGTTCGAATACTGCACGCTCTGTAACGTAGAGAACGTCTTTGTTGTTCTTACCAGCAACAACACCGGAGAATGTGATTTCTGTTACTTTGTTAACAAATTTATGTTTCTTTCCTTCTTCGAGGATTGTTAATTTACCATCACCTGTCTGAATCTTAACACCATTTGTGAATGTTCCACAGAATACAGCTTTTTTAGATGCGGAAGAAATGTTTGTGAATCCGCCGCTTCCTGTGATTCTGGAACCAAGACGGCTAACGTTAACGTTACCGTTGATATCCACTTCAGCAAGTCCGAGGTAGCAAAGATCAAGTCCGCCGCCATCGTAGAAGTCAAACTGATATCCTTCATCCACATATGCCTGAGCGTTTACTGTACCGCCGAAACGAAGTCCGCCGCCCGGTACACCACCGATAGGACCACATTCTACTGTCAGTGTCATCTCTCCGGCAACACCTTCTTCTGCTGCTACGGAAGATACCCATTCAGGAACACCAACACCGAGGTTAACAACAACGTTTTTCTTTAATTCCATAGCTGCACGACGGCCGATGATTTTTTTAGCATCCAGTTTCTTAGGTGCAAGGCTGGATACAGGCACCTGAACATTTGCTGAATAAGCCGGGTCATATGTACAGTTGATACTCTGAGACTGTTTTGGATCATGAGCATCACATTCAACAACATAGTCCACATAGATTCCAGGAATCTTAACCAGTTTTGCATCAAGCTGACCAGCTTTAACAACTCTTTCAACCTGAACAACAACGATACCGCCATTGTTATGAACAGCCATAGCCTGAGCTGTACAATCCAGAGGAGCCATTTCTTTTTCCATAGTAACGTTACCTAATTCATCCGCGTATGTACCACGAATAAAAGCAATGTCAAGAGGAATACGAGGGTAGAATAACTGTTCTTCACCTTCGAGCTCGATAATCTTAACGATATCTTCTGTTGTCTTTTCACTTAAACGTCCACCGCCGTTACGTGGATCTGCAAATGTTCCGAGACCAACGCTTGTGATCGTACCGATTTTATGAGCTGCATTATCTCTCAGCATCTGAGCGATAGCACCCTGAGGGATGTTGTAGCCTTCGATTTTATTATCATAGAGCATCTGGCAAATCTGAGGAACAAAATTGAAATGACCACCGATAACGCGCTTAACCATTCCATCATGTGCATAATGATCTGCATGGCTGCCATCCTTGTTACCTGTTCCTGCTACATAAAACAGTGTCAAATCCTTTGGATGACCTGTCTCAAGAAATCTTTCTTCTGCAGCGGTATTTAATGCTTCCGCAATACCATTTGCAACGAAACCACTTAATGTAAGTGTATCGCCGTCTTTAATTAAATCTGCTGCTTCTCTGGCTGTTAATACTTTAACCTGTCCCATAGTGACCTCCTTAAAACTTTTCTTGTATATTTTTCATAATTCCCTTTGGGTTTTCATGGGTTTATTGTATATTTTTCGTAGTTATAATGCAATGAAATCAATCTGACCTTCTTTTAATCAATTTTCTAAACTTGAATTCAATTTGATTCAATTTTTTACTTGACAATCCGGTAACAACCTACCTATACTATAATAGAAAGAAACTTTCTTTATATATTATACTTAAGACGCATGGGGGTTGCAAGCCTATGAGCACATATGGAACTTTATTAAAAACTCTGATTAACTTTTCCGGTTCCAAACTATCCACGGTAGCAGAAGAAGTCGGTTACGATGTATCTTATATCAGCAAATGGTGCAATAAAGCAAAGCTGCCGGCGGCCAAGATGGCTCCGAATATTAACCGGACACTTGCCAACCATTTCTCTAATGAAATCCTCAAACACGAGGATCTGTCCACCTTTTCAAAAACATTTTCCGTGGATGTGACACCGGAAACACTGAATTCGATTATTTATAATCTTCTAAAAGAAAATTATAAAGAGTCCACGAAAGAAGTCGCTACCGAGCTTCATCATCATGAAGCCAACCAGACCCGGGTTTTGACTCTGGCCAACGATATTTATGAATTTTTTAACCGGGAGTTCCCTGAGATACTCTTATCCTATAACGAACCCCTGGAAATTCTCTGTACATTGGATGTATGCCGTTTTATCTCAGATATGGTTCCGGATCAGTCCGTTTACCGGATGCCGTCCCACGAAATCAAAGTGAAGATTGCATTAAATGCAAATACCTTAAACAGTGACAGCTACAACTACTTAAAATATCTGTATTATTTTATTAATTCCCACAGTCACATTGCCTTTGATTTCTACGATGATCCTTTAATGCAATCGATGAACACCATCGTTGTTAAAAACCATCTGGCTATCCTGTGTGCCCTTGATCAGTACAACCGCATTCTGACCGCAACTGTTATTACGGATATCGAAAAGGTCAACCAGATTTATACCCGTACCCTTCCGGCCTTCCGCACAGCGAATCTTCTGCTCCATGCAACAGAATCGGAAGAATTTTATCAGTACGGTTACCGTACCGATTTTTACGCCCTCGATAATTTTCAAATTTTTCTTACCCGGGGCTTCGAATATCTGCTGCCTGAAGAATGCTGGGAGTCTATTACCCGTACCGCAAGAGAACGGGACGGTGATGAATTTATGGCCCGTCTGGTCAGCCAGCTTCAGATTACCTGGGAAGAAATCTTTGAAAAAGGATCGATTGATTTCTTCGTATTAAAGTCTTCTCTTATGAGATATATGGAAGACGGCGAAATCATCTTTACAGACGTTGTTTATAACATGACCCCGGAAGAGCGTAAACTGCATATCCGAAAGGTTTTGAATATTACAAAAAACAATCCAAATATCCGTTTTTATGTCATTGATGATGAATATCTTCCGAGTGTACAGCATCTGCTTCATACATCGGTTTTCAACAACCGTAAAAAGCTTTTTCTTAAAAATCCGGATCGTTATCATATGGATATCGGGCCTCATTTTTACTCTGTGCTTTCGGATCATCTCATCAAAGCCACCAGTGACTTCTTTGAACACATAAAATCTGAAGTTTACTGTGTTGAATATGATGCAGAGGCCATTGACCGGTTCGCTGAAAAATACGGTTCTCTTGTCTATCGTATGATTGACTTAAGCGATTATAAATAAAAAAAATAAAACCATACTTCAGAAATTCATCTGAAAAGTATGGTTTTATTTTATCATTAATTTTTTTTGGTGTAAATAGTTAGCGCACGAACTATTCGTACGAAAAATTATAGTCATTTTTGTGTATTACGCCTATATTGCAAGTTATTTGGTCCAACATTAATCTTTTTTTGTGAATTTTTAGTATTTTTTAACAAAATAGAAGGCTCCTATTTTCACTTTCTGAAAACAGAAGCCTTTTATTTTAATTATCCATAAAAATTTCTTTACAAAACTCTTTATCCTGAACGGCGACAATCGTTGTACACACTGCATCCCCTGTAACATTCACCGCTGTACGAAGCATATCCAGAATACGGTCAATTCCCATAATCAATGTGATACCTTCAATCGGAAGACCTACGGCATTAAAGACCATCGACAGGGTAATCAGTCCGACACTTGGAACTCCGGCAGTACCTATCGATGCAAGGGTTGCTGTTGCCACAACCATAATATAATCCTGTATTCCCAGCGGAATGCCAAAGGCCTGGGATGCAAAGACTACCGCAACTCCCTGCATAATTGCTGTACCGTCCATATTGATCGTTGCTCCAAGGGGAATCGTAAAAGAGGATATCCGCCTGGAGACACCAATTTTTTCATCCAGAGTATCGATGGACAGTGGTATCGTTGCATTGGAGGTCGCCGTCGAAAAGGCAAAGGTCATTACCGGGAAAAATTTATTAATAAATTTCACCGGATTGAGTCCGGTAAAAATTTTAAGCATAATCATATACACCACAAAACACTGTATAAGCAGCGCCAGAATAACACTGAACATATATTTAATCAGAGGAATAAAGGCATCAAACCCAATGCCTGAAAATGTTTTGGCAATCAGACAGAATACACCAAATGGCGCCAGAGACATAACCATCATCGTCATTTCCATCATAATTTCATTAAACTGAGAAAAGAAATTCGATACAACGGCCGTCTTTTCACCCATTTTAGCAAGAATAATCCCAACGATCAGTGCAAACAGAATAATCTGCAGCATATTTCCTTCCGCCAGACCCTGAATCGGATTCTTTGGAATAATGTCCAATAATGTATCTACAAAACTGACGCTCTCAGAAACCGTCGTTTCCTGAGCGGCGATTTCTGCCATATTCAATCCAATCCCCGGATTAATCACATTTGCCAGACTGAGGGCCACAGTGACAGCCAGGGCCGTCGTCAGCATATAAAAACCCAATATTTTTACGCCGACTTTCCCCAGAGTCTTTGTGTCACCGATTGCCGCACTTCCGCAAATCAGTGAGCAGAATACTAAAGGAACGACAAGCATCTGCATCAGCCGTAGAAAACCATTGCCAACAACATAAAAAATACCATTAATAAGCACTGTATCCCGAATATAGCTCGGCGGAACCACATAGTGCAGCGCCACACCAAAAACCGCTCCGGTAATCAAAGCAATAAATATTTTTGAAGTTAATCCCATTTTCTTTTTGTTCTTATCGGCCATTCTTCATCCCTCGCACTTCCAAATATTCTTCCAAATCTTGTTCCCATTGAGGCATTTTATAAATTTCCGTCATCTTCATCATCAAATTTTCCAAAATCGAATATTTCGGCCGCTGCTTTTCACCAATAAGCTCTTCTGCCAGAGCCGGCTTCAATAAAGTCACATCATCCCCTGTAATCTCCAGAACCTTTTTGGCAAAATCGTACCGGCTGCAGAAGCCCTCGCAGGAAGCATGGTAAACACCATATTCTTCGCTTTCCATTAACTCAAGAATCCCCCTTGCCAGAGCATCCGTGCTCGTCGGTGTGCTCACCTGATCGCAGGCTACCCTTACTTCCTCTCCGGCTTTGACTTTATCCAGAAGCTCCCTCACAAAATTCTTTCCATCACCATACATCCACGAGCTGCGGACCACCAGATGTTTGGGGTTTAATTCTCGAACCAGCATTTCCCCGGCAAGCTTTGATTTTCCATAGACCGTTGTCGGCGCTGTGACATCAAACTCTGTCAGTGCATCCTGCAATTCTCCGGAAAAAACATCATCTGTGGATACCTGAATAATCTTTGCATCCACCATCCGGGCCGCAGCCCCCACATTACGGGCGCCAAGCGCATTTACTTTATAGGCAGTGACCATATCCGCCTCACATTCTGTCACATCCGTCATGCCGGCACAGTTAATAATCACATTTGGGTGGGTGCTGCTGGCATAGCGTGATACCTGATACATATCTGTAATATCCACATCCATATCCGTTGCAAAAACATTATGAAGGGCTTTTTCCTGCTTCATCTGCCGGAGAAGGGCTCTGCCTAACTGTCCATTGGCTCCGGTAATCCAAATTCTTAATTTACCTGACATTCTTATGATTTCTCCTTTTCTTAATTTCCTGTAAAGCAAAAAAACAGACCTGACACTTAAATCTGTATCAGGTCTATGAAGTTGCGGGGGCAGGATTTGAACCTACGACCTTCGGGTTATGAGCCCGACGAGCTACCGAA
>DBGCEW010000188.1:0-20897 GCA_048357495.1 Frisingicoccus sp. | reverse complement strand
ATAAGACGGATAAAATCAAATTTACAAATGTTTATAAGGCTCCTTCGAAACCGGAACCGGAAGCGCCGAAGACCGGGGATTCCGGTCAGCCGGCATTCTGGGGCGATATAATGATGCTTTCACTGCTGGCCATGGTTATTGCCGGAAGCTTCCGTAAAAAGGATGGCGGAAGATAGAAAAGGGACAAAGGAACCGAAAGGGAGAAAATCATGATACCGATTGCAAAAATCCTTGCGCCAAAACAGATTGTATGGGAAAATGACCGGGTACAGTTTGAAGAAAGTTATTTTTCGCAAAGTGTAGAAATCCGGTATTCGGATATGGTTGTGGCTTATCCGGTGACCTTTGACCGGAAAAAGGGCGAATGGAAAAAACTGTCTGTTTCCGAAATCGGTGATGATGTGCCGGGATATGTGGTTATCTATGACAGGTGGCATTCGGTATATGAAATTCGATTGATGTACATGCCTTTGACGGCGGGAGAATTTCTGATCGATCTAGCCTGGCATAGCGGACAGACATATATCGGTTACGATGACTGGATTGCATCCATGCTCGATGAAAAGAATTTTGAAGAACTTGTGCATATGGTTTCTGTGATGGCAGAAAGTTAAAAACATGAAAGGCGTATTGTCAGAGATATAGAATATCTCGTTTCGGCAATACGCCTTTTTGGATAAAAAGATATAGAAAAATTTCACTTCAGTTAGAAAAATTTCCCATATTTTAAGGGGAAAGGGGATTGACACACCCGGGAGCTCGTGTTAGAATATTATGATGCAATTAGTATGGAGTTTCAGGCCTTTCAGGCCTTGAAAACATATGTTTTTGGAGCAACTTTTTAACTGTCGATTTGATTATAAGGAGTGAAAAACCGTCAATGAACAGTATGAAGCGTATTAAGCCAGTGAAATCGGGCAGAGGCATTCGTATGAGCTACGCGAAGCAGCGTGAAGTTCTGGATATGCCGAATCTCATTGAAGTACAGAAAAACTCATATCAGTGGTTCCTGGATACCGGTTTAAAAGAAGTGTTTGAGGATATTTCTCCGATTGCCGATTACAGCGGACACCTGAGTCTTGAATTCACCGACTTTACATTATGTAAAGACGATGTGAAATACAGCATTGATGAATGCAAAGAAAGAGATGCCACTTATGCAGCGCCGTTAAAGGTCAGAGTGCGTCTTATTAATAAAGAAACCGATGAAATCAACGAGCATGAAATTTTCATGGGTGATCTGCCGTTGATGACAGAAACAGGTACCTTCGTGATCAACGGTGCTGAGCGAGTTATCGTCAGCCAGCTGGTGCGTTCCCCGGGTATCTACTACGGCATCAGCCATGATAAGATTGGTAAAAAGCTCTATTCCTGCACAGTAATTCCAAACCGTGGTGCGTGGTTAGAATATGAAACCGATTCCAACGATGTTTTCAATGTACGTGTTGACCGTACACGTAAAGTGCCAGTTACCGTATTGATCCGTTCCCTTGGCGTTGGAACAAATCAGGAAATCATCGATATGTTCGGCGAGGAACCGAAGATCCTTGCAAGTATTTCCAAGGATACATCGGATAATTATCAGGATGGTCTGCTGGAATTATATAAGAAAATCCGTCCGGGCGAGCCGTTGGCCGTAGACAGTGCAGAAAGTCTGATCAATGCCATGTTCTTTGATCCGAGACGGTACGATCTTGCAAAGGTTGGACGTTATAAGTTTAATAAAAAACTGGCGCTTAAGAACCGGATTAAAAATTTCCCATTGGCAGAGACGGTTGTAGACACAACAACCGGTGAAATCATTGCCGAAGCAGGAACCATCGTTACCGAACAGATTGCAAACGATATTCAGAATGCAGCCGTTCCATATGTTTTTGTGCAGACAGAAGAAAGAGCTGTAAAAGTGCTTTCCAATATGATGGTGGACCTGACAAGCTGGGTGGATGTGGATCCGGAAGAAGTCGGCGTTGCTGAAAAGGTTTATTATCCGGCATTAAGCGCGATTCTGGGACAGAACGAAGATATTGAAGATATTAAAGAAGCGATTCGCAGAAATATCAGCGAATTAATTCCAATGCATATTACAAAGGAAGATATTTTTGCTTCCATCAACTATAATATTCATCTGGAATACGGTATCGGAAACAGCGATGATATTGACCACCTGGGCAACCGTCGTATCCGTGCTGTCGGCGAACTTCTTCAGAACCAGTACCGTATCGGTCTTTCCCGTATGGAACGTGTTGTTCGTGAACGTATGACGACACAGGATCTGGAAGGTATTTCTCCACAGTCTCTGATCAATATCAAACCGGTCACTGCAGCAGTGAAGGAATTCTTCGGAAGCTCCCAGTTATCCCAGTTCATGGATCAGAACAACCCGCTGTCCGAGCTGACACATAAACGTCGTCTCTCCGCATTGGGACCGGGCGGTCTTTCCCGAGACAGAGCCGGATTCGAGGTTCGAGATGTTCACTACTCCCATTACGGAAGAATGTGTCCGATCGAAACACCTGAAGGTCCGAACATCGGTCTGATCAACTCCCTGGCATCCTATGCACGGATCAACCAGTACGGATTTATCGAAGCGCCTTACCGTGTGCTGGATAAAACGGATCCGAAGAATCCGCGGGTTACGGATGAAGTTGTTTACCTGACAGCCGATGAAGAAGATAACTACACCGTTGCACAGGCCAATGAGCCAATCGATGAAAACGGTTATTTCCTGAATACAAATATTTCCGGTCGTTACCGCGAAGAAACTTCTGAGTTCCAGAAGTCCAAAGTGGATTTAATGGACGTATCCCCACGAATGGTATTTTCTGTGGCAACATCCATGATTCCATTCCTTCAGAACGATGATGCCAACCGTGCGCTGATGGGATCCAACATGCAGCGTCAGGCGGTTCCTCTGATGCTGACAGATTCTTCCATCGTCGGTACAGGTATGGAAAAGAAAGCGGCTGTTGACTCCGGTGTCTGCGTTGTTGCTAAACGGGGCGGTGTCATTGAGCGTTCTGCTTCCAGCGAGATCATCGTAAAAACAGATGACGGACAGAGAGATGTTTACAAACTCCAGAAGTTTGTAGGCAGTAACCAGGGGGCCTGCTACAATCAGAGACCGATCGTATTTAAAAACGAACGTGTTGAAGCCGGAGAAGTTCTGGCAGATGGCCCATCCACATGCAAGGGTGAAATCGGTCTTGGTAAGAACCCGCTGATCGGTTTTATGACATGGGAAGGTTACAACTTCGAGGATGCGGTTCTTCTGAGTGAACGACTTGTTCAGGAAGATGTTTACACATCCATTCATATTGCAGAATATGAAGCTGAAGCCAGAGATACAAAACTGGGACCGGAAGAAATTACAAGAGATGTTCCGGGTGTCGGCGATGATGCACTGAAAAACCTGGACGAAAGAGGTATTATCCGTGTCGGCGCTGAAGTCCGTGCCGGAGATATCCTTGTCGGTAAAGTAACACCGAAGGGTGAAACCGAGCTGACTGCCGAAGAAAGACTGCTTCGTGCCATCTTCGGTGAAAAAGCCAGAGAAGTAAGGGATACATCCCTGAAAGTACCTCATGGTGATTATGGTATCATTATTGATGCGAAAGTATTTACAAGAGAAAACGGAGACGAGCTTCCGCCGGGAGTAAATGAATCCGTTCGTGTATATATTGCTCAGAAACGTAAGATTTCCGTTGGTGATAAGATGGCCGGCCGTCATGGTAATAAGGGTGTCGTTTCCCGTATTTTACCGGTTGAAGATATGCCGTTCCTTCCAAACGGACGTCCTCTGGACATCGTGCTGAATCCATTAGGCGTACCTTCCCGTATGAATATCGGACAGGTATTGGAGGTTCATCTGGGTCTGGCTGCCAAAGCCCTTGGTTTCAAGATTGAAACACCGGTATTTAACGGCGCAGATGAAGAGGATATTATGCAGACTCTGGAGCTTGCCAACGATTATGTGAATAAATCCTGGGAAGAATTTACAGAACTGTGGAAGGATAAACTTTCGGATGAAACCTATAAATATCTGGAAGACAATATGGATTACAGAGAAGAGTGGAAGGGTGTTCCGATCGACCGTACAGGTAAGGTAAGACTTCGTGACGGACGTACCGGTGAAGAATTTGACAGTCCGGTTACTGTCGGATACATGCACTATCTGAAGCTGCATCATCTGGTTGATGATAAGATCCATGCACGTTCTACAGGTCCTTACTCCCTCGTTACACAGCAGCCTCTGGGTGGTAAAGCTCAGTTTGGCGGTCAGCGTTTCGGTGAGATGGAAGTTTGGGCGCTGGAAGCTTACGGTGCATCTTACACACTTCAGGAAATCCTCACATTTAAGTCCGATGATGTGACAGGCCGTGTGAAGACTTATGAGGCGATTATTAAAGGTGAAAATATCAGTGAACCTGGTATTCCGGAATCCTTTAAAGTACTTCTCAAAGAACTTCAGTCCCTGGCTCTGGATGTTCGTGTTCTCAGAGACGATCAGACAGAAGTGGAAATTGGTGAAACCATCGATTATACGGATGAAGAAGAATATCGGAATTATATGAACAGCCAGAGAAATTACGTCGGTGATGAAGATTCCTTTGGCGATTATGGATATAGAGAACAGACCGTGGAGGGTGAAGAATTCGTCGATGTGGTCGGCGAATCCGATAACAGCGAAGACTTTGACCTGTATGAAGATGAACCAGACATGGATTAAAGAAAGGAGTGCCGTTAATGCCTGATATGAATAGCAGTGAAGCATTTCAACCGATGACATTTGATGCCATTAAGATTGGCCTTGCTTCTCCTGAAAAAATTAGAAGCTGGTCCCATGGTGAAGTTAAAAAACCGGAGACTATTAACTATAGAACATTAAAACCGGAAAAAGACGGTTTGTTTTGTGAACGGATTTTTGGACCGCAGAAAGACTGGGAATGTCACTGCGGTAAATACAAAAAAATCCGTTATAAAGGCGTTGTTTGTGACCGATGCGGCGTTGAAGTTACAAAATCCAACGTGCGTAGAGAGAGAATGGGACATATTGAGCTGGCAGCTCCTGTGTCACATATCTGGTACTTCAAGGGTATTCCGAGCCGTCTCGGTTTAATCCTTGATATGTCACCAAGAAACCTTGAAAAAGTTCTTTACTTCGCATCCTATGTTGTTCTTGATAAGGGTGAAAGCGATTTACAGATAAGACAGGTTCTGTCCGAAAAAGAATACAGAGATGCCTATGAAAAATTCGGCAATACCTTTCGCGCAGGTATGGGTGCCGAGTCCATCAAAGAGCTTCTGGAAGCCATCGATCTTGAAAAAGAAGCCGATGAACTGAAGAAGGATTTAAAAACCTCCACGGGACAGAAACGTGCCCGTATCATTAAACGTCTGGAAGTTGTTGAAGCCTTCCGTACTTCCGGAAATCGTCCGGAATGGATGATCATGACAGTGATTCCGGTGATTCCGCCGGATATCCGTCCGATGGTACAGTTGGATGGCGGTCGTTTTGCAACATCTGACCTCAACGACCTTTACCGTCGTATTATCAATAGAAATAATCGTTTAAAACGACTTCTTGAACTGGGAGCGCCGGACATTATCGTGCGTAACGAAAAACGTATGCTCCAGGAAGCTGTCGATGCGCTGATCGATAACGGCCGCCGCGGCCGTCCGGTAACAGGTCCTGGAAACCGTGCGCTGAAATCCCTTTCCGATATGCTGAAGGGTAAACAGGGACGTTTCCGTCAGAATCTTCTCGGTAAACGTGTGGACTATTCCGGCCGTTCCGTTATCGTTGTTGGTCCTGAGCTTAAGATTTATCAGTGTGGTCTGCCAAAAGAAATGGCGATCGAGCTCTTCAAACCATTTGTTATGAAAGAACTGGTTGCCGGCGGATTGGCTCATAATATTAAATCTGCCAAGAAAATGGTAGAACGTCTCCAGCCGGAAGTTTGGGATGTGCTGGAAGATGTTATTAAAGAACATCCGGTCATGCTGAACCGGGCACCGACACTTCATCGTCTGGGTATCCAGGCCTTCGAACCGGTACTCGTTGAGGGTAAAGCGATTAAGCTCCATCCGCTGGTTTGTACAGCTTACAATGCCGACTTCGATGGTGACCAGATGGCTGTTCACGTACCGCTGTTCGTAGAAGCTCAGGCAGAATGCCGTTTTATGCTTCTGTCTCCGAACAACCTGCTGAAACCTTCCGATGGCGCTCCGGTAGCCGTTCCTTCACAGGATATGGTCCTTGGTATTTACTACCTGACATTGGAAAAACCGGGAGATAAAGGGGAAGGAAAGTATTTCCACAATGTCAATGAAGCGATCATGGCATATGAAAATAAGGTCATCACACTTCAGTCCCGGATTAAGATCCGCAAAGAAGGCTATGTGAATGGCGAAGAGAAGAGCCGTGTGATTGAATCTACACTTGGACGTTTCATTTTCAATGAGATTATCCCTCAGGATTTGGGCTTCGTTAACCGTGCCCTTCCTGAAAATGATCTGGTGCCGGAAGTTGATTTCCTTGTCGGAAAGAAACAGTTAAAACAGATTATTGATAAATGCATCAATACCCACGGCGCAACCAAGACTGCAGAAGTGCTTGACCTGATTAAATCCACAGGTTATAAATACTCCACAGTCAGCGCCATTACCGTATCCGTCTCTGATATGACGGTGCCGGGAGCGAAAAAACAGCTCATTAAGGATGCAGAAGACACAATTGAAAAGATTACAAAGAACTTCCGCCGTGGTTTCACAACGGAAGAAGAACGTTATAAAGCGGTTGTTGAAGCATGGAAACAGGCCGATGATAAGATTACAGACGCTCTGTTATCCAACCTCGATAAATACAATAATATTTATATGATGGCGGACTCCGGTGCCCGTGGTTCCAACCAGCAGATTAAACAGTTGGCAGGTATGCGTGGTCTGATGGCCGATACATCCGGTCGTACCATCGAACTGCCGATTAAGTCCAACTTCCGTGAAGGTCTGGACGTACTGGAATACTTTATTTCCGCGCATGGTGCCCGTAAAGGTCTTTCCGATACTGCGCTCCGTACAGCCGATTCCGGTTACCTGACCCGTCGTCTGGTAGACGTATCTCAGGATTTGATCATCCGTGAGACAGACTGCTGTGAAGGCACAGGAGAGATTCCGGGAATGTGGATCAATGCCTTTATGGATGGCCGAGAAGTTATCGAAAGCCTTGAAGACCGTATGACCGGACGTTATGCGGCTGCAGATATTGTAGATCCTTCCACAGGAGAGCTTCTTGTGAAAGCCAATACAATGATTACACCGAAACGTGCAGCAATGGTTTCCAAAGCCGGCGTAGACAAGGTGAAGATTCGTACGGTGCTTTCCTGTCGTTCCCACATCGGTGTATGTGCAAAATGTTATGGTGCAAATATGGCGACTGGCCAGGCGGTACAGGTTGGCGAAGCGGTTGGTATTATCGCAGCCCAGTCCATCGGTGAACCGGGTACACAGCTGACGATGCGTACCTTCCATACCGGTGGTGTCGCCGGTGATGATATCACACAGGGTCTTCCTCGTGTCGAAGAACTTTTTGAAGCAAGAAAGCCAAAGGGCCTTGCGATTATTTCTGAGTTCGCCGGTGTGATCAACATTAAAGATACAAAGAAAAAACGTGAAGTTGTTGTTACAAACAACGAAACGGGCGAAACAAAGGCCTATCTGATTCCTTATGGTTCCAGAATCAAAGTTATGGAAGGTCAGGTCATCGAAGCCGGTGACGAACTGACAGAAGGTAGTGTCAATCCGCATGATATCCTGAAAATCAAAGGTGTCCGTGCAGTACAGGATTACATGATTCAGGAAGTGCAGCGCGTATACCGTCTCCAGGGTGTAGAAATCAATGATAAGCACGTTGAAGTGATCGTTCGTCAGATGCTGAAGAAAATCCGCATCGAAAACAGCGGTGATACAGATTATCTGCCAGGCACGCTGGTTGATGTTCTTGACTTTGAAGAAATCAATGAAAATCTGACAGAACAGGGTAAAGAGCCTGCAGAAGGCAGTCAGGTAATGCTTGGTATTACCAAAGCCTCTCTGGCAACAAACTCCTTCCTGTCAGCAGCTTCCTTCCAGGAAACAACCAAGGTACTGACCGATGCAGCCATCAAAGGCAAAGTCGATCCGCTGATTGGTCTGAAGGAAAATGTTCTGATCGGTAAGCTGATTCCTGCCGGTACAGGTATGCGCCGTTATCGTGCGACCCGCCTGAATACAGATGTTTGCTCCGATGAAAATGTTATTTTAAACGAGGATGAAGAAGAAGTTATGTTTGTTGATGAAATTGCAGACAGCGAAGAAGACATTCTTGTAGAAAATGCAGAGACAGAGGATGCATCTGTTATCGGTGTGATTGAAGAATAATAAAAATTGAAAAGGCGGCGGCTGTATTTTTCAGCCGCCGCCTTTCCGATTCCAAAAGGCAAAAGTTTTTAAGGGTTATTTTATTATAAGGCTATTGGTAGAGGGGTGCTCTTATAAGGCGTTGTAGCCGGCTTCAAAGGCAAGAGCGTTTGAAGCGGCAAATTTACTTTTGCCTTTCTTTTCAAACATATGGTTCATCGCAGCGATGGCGTCTTCTTTTGTGAAGTCGTTCATATATTTTACGATGGCCCCGGTCATAACAATGTTGGCTCCCTTTGGATTATTGAGGGAGGTTGCAATTTCAGTAGCATTGACCTTGATGATTTTTATATCGTTGCGGACATTTTCAGGAATCTCTACCGTGTCGCCGATAATGACGGTTCCTCCGGGAGTTACCATGGGGAGGAACATTTCCAGAGATGGCTGATTCATGGCCAGAAGAAGGTCAGGGCTTTCCTGGGCCGGATTATAGATGAAATCCGTACAGTATTTTACGGTACAATTGGCTGTGCCGCCGCGCATGGCGGAACCGTAAGACGGTACCCATGTCACTTTCATATCTTTCGTTGCCGCAATATCGGAAATGATTAAGCCACTGGTGAGGACACCCTGGCCGCCGGAACCGGCAAAAACAATTTCTTTCATAGACTATTTTTCACCTCTTTTTTTGAATTCACCCAGCGGATAATATGGAATTAAATCGTTTTCAATATGTTCCATTGCCTTGACTGGTGCCATTCCCCAGTTGACAGGACAAGGAGAGAGAACTTCAACAATGGAGTATCCTTCACTTTTTAGCTGGGCTTCTAAAGCATTCTTTATGTATCCCTTCAAAGCATTAATATGAGCAATACTTGATACGGCGCCTCTGGCCGCATAAGCAACATGGAATTCACTGGCTACAAGTTCCGGGAAACGCATTGGAAAACCGGTAATATGACAATTGCGGCCATAAATGGTTGTTGATGTTTTCTGACCTTCCATGGTTGTAAGGCTCATTTGACCGCCGGTCATACCGAAGTTTGTATTATTAATAATAATTACGGTAATATTTTCATTACGGTAAGCGGCATTTAAGGTTTCGGCGCTTCCAATACTATAGGCGTCACCGTCGCCCTGATAGGAAATGATGAGAGCCTTTGGGGTGGTGCGTTTCATACCGGTGGCGACAGCGGCTGCACGGCCGTGTGGGCAATGGAGACGGTCACATTCAAGGCCGGCGCCAAGGTTGGAAGAACAGCCAACACCGATAGGAAAAATAATATTGTCAGATTGTCCGAGTTCGTCGATACACTCCATGATTAAACGGCTTACAATACCATGACCGCAGCCGGGACAGAAGTCCATCGGTTTATCGACAAGAACCGGTACTTTACGTTCTTTTGCTGCCATATTAATAGACCTCCTTTTTATCACCGGATTTAATCAAAAAGTAATCTGCCATAATGCGTTTCATCTGAGGAACGCCATAGACATATGGTAAAGCATATGCTGGGATATTCCGGTTCTTAATAGCTTTCTTTGTGTATAAAGCCGCATCATCGACCATCTGTCCGGTCGCATTGGCTTCTACGGTAATGATGCCTTTTACAGTGTCCGGATTGATTTCGTAAAAGGCTTTTTCAGGAAATGGCCATAAGGTGATTGGCCGGATAAATCCAACTTTTTCACCTTGAGTGCGGAGAGCCTCAACAGCGCCTCTGGCACTTCTTCCGGTCAGTCCGTGGGATACAAAAACATATTCTGCATCTTCAAGATAAGCAGATTCCCAACGTTGTTCCTTTTCTTTAATCCTGTCATATTTTTCATTCAGCAATACCGCCTCTGCAAGGGAATCCCGCTGGAAAATACCGATTTTCTTATAGTCATATTTTCCGGTCAGGGCCCATGGATTCCGATGTGTTTCTGCGAAATCCGGGAGGATTACCGGTTCCATCATCTGGCCAAGGGCTCCGTCAGCCATGATTTCTGCAACAACACGGTATTTTTCTGCAATATCAAAGGCCGGTGCAATTAAATCCACGGCCTCCTGTATGGTGGATGGTGCAAATACAATACATCGGTAATCGCCCTGGCCGCCGCCTTTGGTTTCACGATGGTAATCGCACTGGGAAGAGTATAAGGTTCCGAGTCCGTTTCCGTAGCGGCACATTGTAATGACAAGGGCGGATAATTCTTCATCGGATAATGTGGAAATACCTTCCTGCTTGAGTGAAATTCCGGGACCTGAAGAAGCTGTCAGGGCACGAACACCGCATGCGGCAGCGCCCAGAATCATGTTGATTCCCGCAATTTCACTTTCTGCCTGGACAAAAGCACCTCCGACTTCATCCAGACGCCAGGATAAATATTCCATAATTTCACTGGATGGTGTAATTGGATATCCAGCGTAAAATCTGACACCGGCACGGACTGCAGCTTCTGCAATCGCTTCGTTGCCTTTCATCATTTCAGCCATAATTTGTTACCTCCTTCAAATAGTTTTAGCCCAGAACATGAAAGACACCGTCAGGACATGTGGTATAGCAAATTCCGCAGGCAATACAGTCTTCATCGTTGATAATGACCGGGTAGTAACCATGGATATTTAACTGCTCGGATTTGCTGATTGCTTTTTTCGGACAATTATAAATACAAAGGCCACATTCTTTGCATCTGTTTGAGTTAATTAAAACTTTCATGTGTCTCCTCCGTTTTTTCGTTTTTATTCATAGGTATTCCGCACAATAGAACGATGTTCTAAAAATATTATAGGCACTACATGGATAAATTGTCAATACAATTTTTGAAAAAGTGATAAATCTTTCAAAAACGGGAAAAATTAATTGCTTGCAATCGTAAAAAAAATAGTGTTTAATTGAAGGTAGAATACGAGTGAAAAGAAAGTGGGGTAAGAAGAATGATTCAATCGGTAGACCGTGCTTTGGAGATTCTGCTTTATTTGCATGAAAATGGCAAAGAGACCGGAATTACCCAGATAGCGAAGGACCTGGATATATACAAAAGTACCGTACACAGGACATTGAGTACGCTTGAGAAACGGGGATTTGTCACCAAAAATGGGGAAACGGATAAGTACTGGCTTGGAAGCCGGCTTTTTACGCTCGGAAAGAGTGTGGAGATGAATATGGGGATGATCGGAATTATTCGTCCATATGCGAGAAAACTCAAAGATGAATTTAAGGAAGTTGTCAATGTGTCCATTCTGGAGCGGAATGTGGATGATGTGTATCGCAGTGTTATTATTCTTAAAGAGCAGAGCGAAGGAAAGATTTTAACGGCCAATCCGCCGGTGGGTTCCAGAAGCTTCTGCCACTGCTCATCCGTAGGCAAGTGCCTTCTGGCCTTTGGGCAGGATATTGATTTGTCCCTGTACGAGAAAGGGATGCAAGGATATACTTCCCGGACGATTACGACGATGGACAGGCTTCAGAAAGAACTGGAAGAGGTGCGGAAAAAAGGATATGCCCTTGACGATCAGGAGCTTGAAGATGGTTTTAGCTGTATTGGAGCGCCGATTCTCGATGAACACGGCTATGCCATTGCGGCGATCAGTCTTTCCGGTCCGACCAGCCGTGTCATGAATGAAGATGTAGAGAAGCATATCGAAGGCGTAAAAGAGGCTGCGAGACAGATTTCCCGTGAGCTGTCCTGATTTCTAAGATACATTATATTGTCTAAAAATGATAAAAAAGCGGAAACATATTTGTGAAAATAAACATAAAGTTGTTTCTGCTTTTTGAATTCTTAGATAATTTGTATAATATTCTTGACACTTACAAATCTCTGTGTTAAACTGAATTCGAAAATGAAAATGTTGGTTTTCATTTATTTTTTAACGCATAATAACAGAACAATGTTCCAGAGAATAGAACAGAATAGAGGGTGATTAAAAAGGGACGGGAATGAATAAAAAAATCCGTTAGCAAAAAAATATGGGTAAAGCCAAAACAGGGAAATAGTATGCTTTGGCTATCAAAGGGAGCGAATGAATAAAGAATTATGGATGACGAAGGAAAAACAATTGAAAAAAGGGAGCCTGGTACAGCCTTATCACTGGCAGTGTTTATCATATCTGTAGCCATGATACTCTTCGGGGTTGTGGTCTTCGGTTACGATATACATATTGTTCTCTTGTGTACCCTTGGTTTTGTATGTATTGTATCCTGGAGGCTTGGATATAGTTTTGATGATCTTGTGGAATGCATGAAGAAACCTTTGGGTCAATCTATGTCAGCATTGATTATTTTTATATTTATCGGGATTATTATTGCTTCATGGATATGCTCCGGCACAGTTCCGGTCCTTGTCGTTTATGGTCTGCAGATTATGACACCCCTGATTTTTCTTCCTACGGGCTTTGTATTGTGCTGTGTCACATCCTTTGCGATTGGAACTTCCTGGGGAACCATTGGAACAATGGGAATTGTCATGATGGGGATTGGTGCAGGTATGGGGATTCCTGCGCCGGTGACGGCAGGTATGGTATTATCCGGTTCTTTTTTTGGGGACAAGATGTCACCGATGTCAGATACGACAAATCTGGCACCAGCGGCCGCAGGGACGACACTGCATGATCATGTATCGTCTATGTGGAAGGTAACTGCACCATCATGGCTGATATCATTTATTGTATTTTGTCTCATTGGACTGAAATATGGGGGTCAGTCCATGAACACGGAATTAATAGTATTATTTCAGAATACGATATCCGATCATTTTGTGGTGACGCCAATTGTACTTATACCGTTAATTATGCTTCTTGTGTGGAATGCATTAAAATTTCCGGCGATTCCGGGAATGGCTCTGGGCAGTGGGATTGCGGTGCTCATTGCATGTACCGTGCAGGATATGCCGCTTGGTGAGGTGCTGAATGCACTGAACTATGGTTACACGCGGTCTACCGGTGTGGAAATTGTGGATACATTAGTTTTACGGGGCGGAATCCAGGATATGATGTATACATTTTCACTTTCCTGTACTGCAATTGCATTTGGAGGTATATTAGAGCGGGTCGGTTATTTAAGAAAGATTCTTCAATTGATTGTTGGACGCATTAAAAATAACCGTTTGATGGTTCCGTTGGTTATTACCAGCACATTTATCGGCACGTTAACAATGGGAGAAGTCTATTTGTCGATTGTCCTTGTAGGCAATCTGTACAGGGAGAATTTTAAAGAACGCGGCCTTAAACCAGAGCTGCTCAGTCGTCTGCTTGAAGAGGGCGGTACATTGATGCAATGTTTTATACCATGGTCAACGAGCGGGGTATTTATTGTGGCGACCCTCGGGGTTACAGCCGCGGAATATGCCCAATATGCAGTGCTGAACTGGGTAAATCCATTGTTAAGCATCGTGTTGGCTATGTTTGGGATTTTTGTATTGGAGGAAAATACAAAAAGAAAAAGTTAGGAGGGTTATATGAAAAATTCAATAAAGTTAAAACAGTTAATCATTATCTTTTTTATGGGGTTGGCCTATACAATTGTTTATGCGTTGCCGTTTGTACAGTATGTTTTCTATGATGATCTGCAGACGGTTTTAAACGTATCGAATGCACAGCTTGGCACATTGATTACTATTTTTGGTATTGGTAATTTACTGGCACCCTTTGGAGGGGCGCTGGGGGATAAATTCAATACAAAGAAAATTTATATTGTTGCCATGTTTATCGTCAGTGCATTAAATTTTCTTTTTGTAATAAATATGAGCAGCTACACCTTCGCACTGCTTGTATGGGGCGGTTTCGCACTGGCAGGGCTGTTTTTATTTTTTCCGGCACATACAAAGCTGGTTCGCCTTCTCGGTTCGGAAGAGCAGCAGGGAACGATTTTCGGCCTCACTGAATCTGCCTGTGGTATTACCAGTGTTATTGTTAATGCAATTGCTTTATATTTTTACTCAAAGTTCGCTATTGGCGCCCTTGGAGGGGTCAGTGGATTAAAGGCGGTTATTATCAGTTATGGTGTTATTGGAATTATTTCCACGGTGGTTCTGATGTTCCTTATTCCGAATGATATTTCGGAAAAAGAGGTGATTTCAAAGGAAGAACTGGAAACGGAAAAGATAAAATCCAAACTGACGATGGAGGACTGGTTGAATGTTTTGAAAGATCCGCGGACATGGATGTCGGGATTTGCAGTATTTTCCACATATACAATGTACGTTACGCTTTCCTACTATACACCGTATTTTACCAATGTGCTTGGAGTTACAGTGGTATTTTCCGGAGGACTTGCTGTTCTGCGTACCTATGGAACACGTTTTATCGGGTCTCCGATTGGCGGAATGATTGGTGATAAAATCAAATCCGTGTCCACAGTAGTTGGCGTATCTTTACTTGCAGCAGCCATTATTATTGTTGGTTTTATGGTGGCTCCGGCGGGAACAAGCCAGACACTGCTCGTGGCATTAACGCTGATCATCGGTGTTTTCACATATATGGCTCGGGGCGGGATGTTTGCAGTGCCATCCGAATTAAAAATTTCGAGAAAATATGCGGCATCTACAGCGGGTGTTGTTTGTGCGGTGGGGTATTGTCCGGATTTGTTTATATTCATTCTTTATGGTTATTGGCTTGATAAATTCGGTAACACTGGATATACATATATTTTTATTTATGCGGTTGTTGTTTTGGTACTTGGTTTCCTCAACTCACTGCTGATTCGTGGTTATAAGAAAAAACATTTGTCAAATATGCAGGAAATTGAAGGATAAATTCATGGGGAGGTATATTTTATGAAAGCGGAAGTTATTGATAGATTAAGAGCAATTTGTGGTTCAAATAGCGTTTTGACAGAAAAAGAAGATATTGGTGCATTTTTATATGATGAAACAGAAATCGATGTGCGTCCGACAGCTTGTGAGGACTGTGTGGTTGTGAAACCGAAAACTTATGAAGAGGTTTCAGCAATCATGAAAATGGCCAATGAAACCTTAACTCCGGTGATTCCCCGGGGCGGCGGCACGGGTGCCTGTGGTGCGGCAATTCCGACACAGTCAAGTATTATCATGTCTATGGAACGTTTTCGTAAAGTGGTTGAGATTGATGAATCCAATATGATGATTACCGTTCAGACCGGTGTGACCCTTGCGAAACTTACAGAAGTTCTTGAAGAAGAAACACCGAGACTTTATTTTGCCTGTCATCCGGGGGATGAAGGTGCGCAGGCCGGCGGCATGGCGATTGAAAATGCAGGCGGTGCCCGTGCAGTAAAATACGGTATTATGAGAAACCATATAAAAGGAATGAAGGTGTGTCTGCCGAATGGTGAGATTGTCCAGCTCGGAGGCAAATTGATTAAAAATAATATGGGATATGATTTACTGCATTTGTGTATCGGCAGTGAAGGAACTTTATGTGTGGTTCTGGAAGTTACATTGAAACTTCAGCCGAGAATGGATTGTTATGGTACGTTGGTATGTTCCTTCAACAATGCGGAAGATGCCATTAAAGTAACTTCCGAAGTTCAGATTTCCGGAATTGTTCCTCTGGGCGTTGAATATATGGACAGAGAAATCGCCCTTCATACTGCGGAAAAATTAAACAAATCCTGGCCAATGCATGATGAAGGAAAAATCGATTTGATTTTTATGCTGGAAGAAGCCAATGAAGAGGTTCTTTATGATTATGCAGAAAAGATTGCGGCTATTTCCGAAGAAAATGGAGCGGTTAATGAAGTCATTGCAGAAACAGCAAAGGATCAGAGGAATATTCTGGAAGTTCGTTCTGAAATGTATGAAGTGTTCAAGGAATATTTTGTAGATTCTCTGGATACAGCCGTTCCGGTGAAACATGTAGGAGATATGTTAAAAGATATTGATGCGATTGCAGAAAAATACGGAACAACATCACCGAGAGTCGGTCACGTTGCCGATGGTAACTTCCACAATTTTATTATGAAGGAAGACGGCAAGGTTCCGGAATGGGCGGATGATATGCGTGCAGACATTTACCGGGCAGCATTAAAATATGGCGGCACAGTCACGGCAGAGCATGGAACGGGAAAAACGCGCAAAGCCTTTATGAATGTTCAGTTTACTGAATCGGAACTTGAGATTATGAAAAATATTAAGCGGGCATTTGATCCAAATAATATTCTGAATCCAGGGGTTATCCTTGACTTATAATTAAAATTAATTATATAAGGAAGAAAGAGCGTAAGCTGACGGTATCGTTCAGGGCCGTTCATCGGCAGATTATAAATACTGATGAGCGGCTTTGATTTTAATATCTGGGAGGGAGACATATAATATGAAACTTTTAGAGGGCATTCGTATTATTGATTTTACACAGGCACATGCCGGAAGCCTGTGTACGATGATTTTATCTGATTTTGGGGCGGAAGTGATTAAAGTGGAAAAACCGGGAAGCGGGGATTCGGCAAGGGAATGGGCACCGGTGAAGAATGGAGCCAGCGGATATTTTACATATTTGAACCGGGGAAAAAAGAGTATTGCTGTCAATGCATTTACAGAGGAAGGGCGGGAAATATTGCTTGGTCTGATGAAAGATGCGGATGTTATCACAGAGAATTTTAAATACGGAACCATGGAACGAATGGGGTTGAGTTATGACAAGGTGAAGGCGGTCAATCCGGAAATTATATATGCTTCTTTAAGCGGTTATGGACAGACAGGACCATTAAGGGAACGGGGAGGAATCGACCTCACACTTCAGGCGGCCAGTGGACTGATGGAACGGACAGGTTTTCCGGACGGAGACCCTGTTAAGGCGGGGGTAGCCCTGGGAGAGCATATTGGCGGAACCTATATGGCCATGGGAATTATTCTGGCATTAATTGAGAAAAAGAAAAGGGGTCAGGGGCAAAATGTAGACATATCTATTATGGATAGTCTATATTCTGTCTTGGAAACGGTTCCTGTAACCTGCTGTATGACCGGAAAAATGGAGCCGAGGCTCGGTAATGGGGATGCTGCAGTAACGCCTTATGATACCTTTCAAACAAAGGACGGATATGTGTCTATCGGTATTTCGGCAGACAGCCAGTGGGAAAAATTTTGTGATGTTATGGAAATGACAGAACTTAAAACAGAGGAAAGATACAGAACCAATGAATTGCGCAGCATAAATTACGAAAAGGGGCTTAAGAAAGCGATTGCAGATGTGATGATAACTATGTCTAAATTCGAAGTTCAGGAAAAATTAAGGGGGGCCCGTCTGGCATGCAGTGTTGTTTATTCGGTAGAAGAAGCAATGGAGACACCGCCGATTAAAGAGAGAGGTATGCTGGTGGAAGTTTATGATGAGGGAATCGGAGAGAACATTCAGATTCCGGGAACGGTGATCAAGATGAAGGA
This sequence comes from Frisingicoccus sp., assembly GCA_048357495.1. Lineage (GTDB taxonomy): Bacteria > Bacillota > Clostridia > Lachnospirales > Lachnospiraceae > Frisingicoccus. Next base: position 3,161 of record DBGCEW010000188.1, on the reverse strand, counting down.
AACGCCGGGAGAATTTACAGAAGGGGCTCCACTGAGGGGAAAACACACCGGATTTTATCTGGAATCCCTTGGGTATACGACGGAACGAATGGAAGAACTTATCGGGAAGAAGATTATTGAAATGGCATAAGGGGGGAAGAGAATGGAAATGAAAGTTTTAGAGGGCGTGACGGTTGTCGATTTTACCCAGGCTTACAGCGGACCCTATTCAACCATGCAGCTTGCCGATTTCGGCGCGCGGGTAATAAAAATTGAACGGCGTGTTTACGGCGATCAGTCCAGAGCATGGATGCCCCTCAATGAACGGGGGAAGAGTGGTTATTTTGCGGTAGCCAATCGGGGCAAAGAAAGTATTGCGTTGGATATTCGAAAACCGGAAGCGGTTGAAATCATAAAAAAGCTTGTAAAAAGAGCGGATATTGTTGTTGAAAACTTTAAAGTTGGAACTCTTGATAAACTCGGCCTGGGGTATGAAGATCTCAAAGCGGTAAATCCGGAGATTATTTACGCTTCCATTTCGGGTTTTGGACAGCAGGGAACATGGAGCAAATATGCGGCTTATGATAATGTAATCCAGTCGGGCTGCGGTATGATGGAACTGACCGGTTTTGCAGATGGCGCGCCGACCAAGGTAGGCCCGGCGATTGGAGATAATTTTACAGGGCTGACGCTTGCTCTTGGTATCGTTATGGCTTATTATCATAAGCTGAATACAGGAAAGGGACAATATCTTGAAGTTTCTATGCTGGATGCATTGTTCGGAATGTTGGAAAGACCGGTGCTTCATAAGACGCTGCTTCAGGAAAAATATCGACGTTGTGGAAACGGAGAGCCTGCATTGGCTCCCTATGATGCTTTTTTATGTAAGGATGGCCATTTTACGGTTGGATTTACAAGAGAATCCAGTTGGAAAGATTTCTGCAGGGCCATCGGACAACCGGAGCTTGTGGATAGGAAACGCTTTAAGACCAATATGCTGCGTCTGGAACACAAGGCTGAACTGACAGAGATTATTGCTGCATTTTGCCGGGATAAGACGGGAAAAGAACTGGAGGCGATTTTTGACAGATATCAGATTCCCTCTTCCTTCGTGAACAGGGTTCCCGAATTGATGAAATGTCCGCAGCTTGAAGAGCGAGAGATGTTGGTGAAAATAGAAGATGAAGGGGTAGGGACATATTTGGCCATGGGAAATCCGGTAAAAATGAACCGGACTCCGCCGGTATTGAAACAGGGGGCTCCGGCACTCGGTGAAGCGACAGCTTGTGTTCTCGAAGAACTCGGCTATGGCAATGCAGAAATTTGTAGTCTCTATGAAGCCCAGGTCATCTAAGGAATAGGGTTACAGAACGCCGCACGACACATTTGGAATGTGTTGTGCGGTGTTTGTCTTACGTATAAGGAATTTCATTGTATATTCCATGTATAATTTGGCAAAACTTTTGATAAAACCGATTGACAAGGAAAAAAAATGTTGCTATACTCAATTAGTGTGCGCCAATAGGCGTACATTGAACAACCGTAAGAATTTTACGGCAACCGATTTATAATTTACGCAGGAGGTGAAAATAATGCCAACATTTAACCAGTTAGTAAGAAAAGGAAGACAGACTATCGAAAAGAAATCGACAGCACCAGCACTTCAGAAAGGTTACAACTCCCTTCATAAAAAGCCGACAGACCAGTCTGCACCACAGAAGAGAGGTGTTTGTACTGCAGTGAAGACAGCGACTCCTAAGAAACCTAACTCAGCTCTTAGAAAAATTGCCAGAGTTCGTCTCTCCAACGGTATTGAAGTAACAAGTTATATCCCAGGTGAAGGTCACAACCTTCAGGAACATAGCGTTGTTCTGATCCGTGGCGGTAGAGTAAAAGACTTACCAGGTACAAGATATCATATTGTTCGTGGTACACTCGATACAGCTGGTGTCGCTAAGAGAAGACAGGCCCGTTCCAAATACGGTGCTAAGAGACCAAAGGACGCTAAATAAAACTGTTTTCAAACCAAATACTATTGCGGCGAATGTAGCATTATTTTACCAGGTAGCTAAGGTTGCAGGTTTATATAAACGCGATTCGGCGCGAACACGTAGGGCAGCTTCCTGATTCAGGAAGCACTGGTGAGTACCTATGAATTAAATAGCTGTGCAGAGGGATGCACGGCAGTATTAAGGAGGGAAGTAACGTGCCAAGAAAAGGACATATTGCAAAAAGGGACGTATTAGCAGACCCGATTTACAACAACAAAGTTGTAACAAAGCTTATCAACAACATCATGTTAGATGGTAAGAAGGGTGTTGCTCAGAAAATCGTATACGGTGCATTTGATAGAGTGGCAGAGAAAACCGGCAAAGAAGCTATTGAAGTTTTCGAAGAAGCTATGAACAATATCATGCCTGTATTAGAAGTAAAAGCTCGTCGTATCGGTGGTGCAACATATCAGGTACCAATCGAAGTCAGAGCTGACAGAAGACAAGCATTAGCATTAAGATGGCTGACTCTTTACTCTCGTAAAAGAGGCGAAAAGACTCAGGAAGAGAGACTTGCTAATGAAATTATGGATGCGGCAAACAACACAGGCGCATCTGTAAAGAAGAAAGAAGACATGCACAAGATGGCAGAAGCAAACAAGGCATTTGCTCATTACAGATGGTAAGCACTGCCCAAGCTGCCTGACTTATTTATAAGGAGGAATTATCCTTGGCTGGAAGAGAATATCCATTAGAGAGAACCAGAAATATCGGTATTATGGCCCATATTGATGCGGGTAAGACAACGACAACTGAACGTATTCTTTACTATACCGGTGTTAACTATAAGATTGGTGATACTCACGAGGGTACTGCAACCATGGACTGGATGGAGCAGGAGCAGGAAAGAGGTATCACAATTACATCTGCAGCGACCACTTGCCACTGGACTCTGGAAGATCACACAAAGCCGAAGGCTGGCGCTCTGGAGCATCGTATCAACATCATCGATACTCCTGGACACGTAGACTTTACAGTAGAGGTTGAACGTTCTTTGCGTGTGCTCGACGGTGCTGTCGGTGTATTTTGTGCAAAGGGCGGTGTTGAGCCTCAGTCAGAGAATGTATGGCGTCAGGCTGATACCTACAATGTACCTCGTATGGCATTCATCAATAAGATGGATATCTTAGG
>DBGCEW010000187.1:0-5842 GCA_048357495.1 Frisingicoccus sp. | reverse complement strand
TGGCTCCCGGGTGAATTCTTCCGAGAAGTTTTTTGAAGGCTTCTTCTTTGGAAGGCTGTTTGTCTTCATACCAGTCGACGTAGGCCAGACTCCAGAAGAAGGTCTTGTAACCCAGTTCTTTTGCCATTTGGAGATTGGCTTCGCTGTATTTACCCTGAGGCGGCCGGTAAAACTTTACCATCGGCTGACCGGTGATTTTTTCATAAAGTTTTTCAACCGCTTCCAATTCTTCGGAAAAGTTTTCAAGGGTTGATATTTTGGACATATCCGGATGGGAATAGGTGTGGTTACCCACCGTATGTCCTTCTGCGACCATACGCTGAATAAGTTCGGGCTGATCTTTTAAAAAATTCCCGACAACAAAAAAAGTAGCGGAGACATTGTGTTTTTTTAAGGCATCAAGAATCGCCGGAAGATGTCCGTTTTCATATCCGGCGTCAAAGGTTATATAAAGGACTTTTTCATCGGTCATTTCCGCATAGCAGGCATTGTAACCGGCAAGCTCTTCGGCAGAAGCATTGGCGACGGGCGGTTCGCCTTCCTGCTGAAAGCTTAACCCCCAGTTTCCGTCGGCAGAGGCGGCGGCAGCCCGGGGATAAAAATGGTTGGCGGCCATGGCGCCGAAGTGACCGAGGGCATAGGCCGCAATAAAAAGGATGCCGATTTTTACAGCAGTTATGTACCTGAAAGGATGTTTCATAGAAAACCTCACAAGAAAATTTCTATAAATTTTATGCGGGGAATCTAAAAAATATGAACAGGAATATGGAACAATTCACCAGGGGACGAACGTTTGACAAATGGCATGAATTATCATATGATAGAGGGGATAAATGATTTTTACTAAAGGGGGGGCACACATATGCGGTTAGTTATTACGATGAGCCGGAGGTATGGGACCGGTGCAAGTGTGATTGCAAAAGAGTTGTCGGAACGACTCGGTATTCCTGTATATGATAAGGTGGATGTGGAACAGGAGATCCTTAAAAATGCTTATGATACGGAGGCCGAAGTGATTCGCGAACTGGCTGAGAATCCATGCATTATTCTTGGACGGTGTGCATCTGAGATTTTGAAAGACCAGTCCAATGTATTTAATATTTATGTGTGCGCGGATAAGGAGGACCGGATTCAGAGGGTGATGGATCTGGAATCTCTTTCCCGGGAAGAAGCCCAGGAACGTATCGTGGAAACCGATACGGAACGGGAGAAATACTATTATCAGCATACCGGAAAAACCTGGGGAGACGTGAGTGATTACCATGTGATCCTGGATACTTCCGAATTGGGGATTGAGAATTGTGCGGATGTGCTGATGCGCTATTTTGAACGGATGGAATATATTTAAATCAATGCGGGCTTCAAAAAGGGACTGCCGGAAGGCGGTCCGATAAAAAGTATTTTCAGTATACGGCATAGTCATTTTGGCTATGCCGTTTTGCGGTTCCTTTTTCCGGGAGGATAATCAGGATCTTTCATTCCCTCTTCCGGAAGACTGGCTGTGGAGCAGCGTCTGGAACATCTGAAGCTGCTCCGGCGATATGTTCATATTATTTATGTTTTTAAATTGGTTCATTTGATTCATCATGGCAGATATGTCCGGATTTTTTGTCAGTTCAGAAAATTCATTATAGAGCCGGACGGCATTGAACATATTTAAAAACTGATCGATCTGCTCACCTTCGGCAGGCGAACAGTATTTTCGGATATCTTTCAGAATTTCTTCAATACCGGGACGTTTTCCATTGGAAAGGGAACAGATGGAAATCTGTTCATTTTCAAAAAGTTCCAGAGTCTGTTTAAATTCCATTATACGGGCAAGCATGGCCAACATTTTTCCGGCAGAGGGATCCATATAGGAAACCGCTGCTTTCAGTATTTGGGAAGGTCCGTAATAGGTTTGTTTATCCAGTTCTGTTAAATGAATGGACGTCGCTTCTTCTGACATAGGGTCACACCTCACTTTTTGATACAGGGTGCCGCAAGGCACCCTGTCTTTGGTTCATAGAAGATTAGCAGCATCCGCAGTTGTTGTTGAAACCGTTTCCGCTAAAGCAGCTGATTAAAAGAATCAGAATAAGCAGGTCACAACTGGAGCCGTTGTTGGAAAATAAGTTGTTGCCACATCCACTGCCGCCGCAGCAGCTGATTAAAAGGATAATCCAGATGAGAGAACAGCAGTCGCCTCCGCCAAAAAGTCCCATGTTGTTACCACAACCACAATCGTTGTTACCGCAGCCGGTAGCAGCTAAATCGCTCATATTTTGCCTCCAAAATTTTTTATTAAATACTTTTGATTTATATTATGTGGGAGGGCTTGTCGGGTTTACTTTTTTCGTATAAAATTTATTTAAAAGTTGAAAGAGGGAAATACATATGCAGATGGTAGAAATGGTTCATCATATATTATCAGAAAAACTGAGGCCCGGAGATCGGGCAGTGGACGGGACGGTTGGAAATGGATGGGATATGTTAAAAATGTGCGAAATGGTTGGTCCCCGGGGAAAGGTCTATGGTTTTGACATTCAGAAAGAAGCGGTTATCCGGACCAGACAGCGTCTGGAAACGGCAGGATGCGACGGACAGGCAGAACTATTCTGTTGTTCTCATAGTGAAGTCAGAGAACGAATTCATGAACCCATCCGGGCGTTTACCATGAATCTCGGATATTTGCCTGGCGGCAATAAAGAAATCGTGACAAAGAAGGAGCTGACGGTGAAAGCACTGGAAGGTCTCACCGATTTGTTAAGTTCCGGCGGTACAGGTACAGTGCTTGTCTATTATGGACATGAAGGCGGGAAAGCGGAAAAAGAGGGGGTAGAGACCTTTATGAAAAATCTTGCGCCCGACTGGGGACAGGTAACACAGATGGAAATTGTGAACCGAAAAAATTGTCCGCCGATTTTGTATATTTTAGAAAAAAAATAAAAATTTGGCTTGTCGCCAGTCTTCGACAAGTTTTATGGGAGACCCATGATATAATCAGGTCATATCTTGAAGCAAGGAGAAGGAATTATGAGGACAGATGAACACAAGATGACCCAATTGGGATATGCGCTGAGAGAGTACAGGGTACGCCACAATATGACTCAGCAGGAACTGGCGGAACAACTTGGGGTGAGTACGAATACCATACATCTCTGGGAGACAAAGGTATGCAAACCTTCCATGGGATCCCTGCTGCTTCTTTCGGATTTACTGGAAATTTCCCTGCTGGAGATCATTTCCAAGTCAAAAAAGGATTATTAATGATAGAAACCGGGGTAGATAATTTTTGGAATTGTGTTATACTATTTTGGAGTGAAGCGGATATTCAAAGGAAAGCTTTTGTAAAAAGAGATGGAATCTTTACAGCATAAGATGAAAGGAAGAAGCAAGATGTCTATATTGGTTACCGGCGGCGCCGGATATATAGGAAGCCATACCTGTGTCGAGTTATTGAATGCGGGCTATGATGTGGTGGTAGTGGATAATTTATGCAATTCCTGTAAGGAAGCTCTGGACCGGGTTCAGGAAATTACGGGAAAAACAGTGAAATTTTATGAAACGGATATTCTCGACAGAGAAGGGATGAACCGGATTTTTGATGCGGAGTCTATTGATTCGGTGATTCATTTTGCCGGCTTAAAGGCTGTGGGAGAATCTGTGGCGAAACCATTGGAATATTATCATAATAACATTACGGGGACGCTTGTTTTGTGTGATGTGATGCGCAGCCATGGTGTGAAAAATATTGTTTTCAGTTCCTCCGCAACGGTTTATGGAACTCCGGCCTTTGTTCCGATTACAGAAGCCTGTCCGAAGGGGATTTGTACAAATCCATATGGATGGACAAAGTCCATGCTGGAACAGATTTTAACAGATATGCATACTGCGGATGCCGAGTGGAAAGTGGTCCTTCTGCGGTATTTTAATCCGATCGGTGCCCACGAGAGCGGACGTATAGGGGAGAATCCGAAGGGAATTCCGAATAATCTGGTGCCTTACATCACTCAGGTTGCCGTGGGTAAGTTGGAATCTCTTGGTGTTTTCGGTGATGATTACGATACACCGGATGGTACCGGTGTCCGGGATTATATTCATGTTGTCGATCTGGCTCTCGGTCATGTGAAGGCGATTGAGAAGATGTCTGCCATTCACGATGGTGTTCTTACCTATAATCTCGGTACAGGTATCGGATACAGTGTTTTGGATATTGTCAGAGGGTTTGAGAAAGCGGTCGGCAAACCGATTCCTTATGTGATTAAACCGAGACGTCCGGGAGATATTGCTTCCTGTTATGCAGATCCGTCTCTGGCAAAAGAAGAACTCGGATGGGAAGCAGAACGGAATCTGGAAAAGATGTGTGAAGATTCCTGGCGGTGGCAGAAGAATAATCCGGAAGGATATGAAGCATAAGAGCGGTCAGATAGGATATACGAAAGCGTATCGATGATAAAAAACGGGAGGTTCTGGACAAACCAGAACCTCTTTATTATTATAACCTGTTATTGTAAAATGCCTTCCGGTGCGGTCATGAGAGCTTCCAGATTCAGAAGGCCATAGCCCTGCTGATTTCTCGGCAGACGCAGGTCTGTGGCGGTTGTCTGAATATAGTGTTTGACCTCTTCGTTCGTTAAATGAGGATATTTATTTAAAAAAACAGCACAGGCCCCGGAAACAATCGGTGTTGCCATGGACGTGCCGCTGCGTGCTGTATAACCGGAGTTGTTGCCGTAATAAGAAAGACTGCAGGAAATAATATTTGAACCCGGAGCGACAATATCCGGTTTTTGAATCATCCGGCGGGTCGGTCCCCGACCGGAATAGTTATGAATTCGGCTGCCGCCAAGGAGGACCGTCTTGTGGTCATCGGAAGAACCGACGGTGATGACTTTCCGGCTGATGCCGGGAGAGGTAACGGACATACGTTTGGGCCCGTTGTTGCCAGCAGCAACGACAACGACAATGCCGTTGTCCCAGGCTGCGTTTACGCTCTGGACGAGAACCGATTTTTGTTCGTCAACCTCAGTATTTTCCGAACCCACCGAGATATTCAGTACACGGATATTATAAAGCTGGCGGTTGTCAATGACCCAGCGGATAGCTTCTAAGATATGGGATATGGAACCGTTTCCGTTGGAATCCAAAATTTTTCCAACAATGAGGTGTGCTTTCGGGGCGATTCCCCGGTATCGGCCCTCGGAGCGGTGGCCATTTCCGGCAATAATGCCGCAGACATGGGTTCCGTGACCGTTATCATCATAATAATCCGGCCGCTGATGCACAAAATCTTTAAAAGCGGCAATTCTTCCGGAGGGTATCATAAAATCTTCATGGGGGTAAATCCCGGTATCCAGAACGGCGATACCTATGGATTTCCCTGTGTAAGCAGAAAATGCCGGATGATCGGCACGGATAATTTTTCGAGACTGGTACATAGAATCGCCTGTTTTTTATATAATATATGTATTTTCAGTAAAAAATTGAATGTCTCCCAAAATATTCTTGCATATTCCCAGAAGTTATTATATCATGATGATTAGAATTAGCAGTCAGGAGGAAATACCTATGGATAAGATAAAAATGACGACACCGCTGGTTGAGATGGATGGCGATGAGATGACACGTATTCTCTGGAAGATGATTAAGGATGAATTGCTGGAGCCTTTCGTTGAACTGAATACAGAATATTACGATCTGGGCCTGGAATACCGGAATGAAACCAATGATCAGGTAACTGTGGATTCTGCATTGGCTACAAAGAAATATGGTGTTGCTGTAAAATGTGCGACGATCACGCCGAATGCAGCGCGTATGGATGAATATCACCTGAAAGAAATGTGGAAGAGTCCAAACGGTA
>DBGCEW010000186.1:0-11199 GCA_048357495.1 Frisingicoccus sp. | reverse complement strand
CCTGACCCATGCCGACCTTCTGGGCACCCTGTCCCGGAAAAATAAAAGCTGTTTTTTTCATCATTCCACTCCAAAATAATTTGATATTCAAAATATATGTTTAAAGGAAAAGCCGCCGTAAATGCAGCAGCCTTGTCCTTCGTCAATTACCGGCAGAACCGTCCGGCTTTTTCAGCCATAACTGCCGAAGCTTCTTCCATCATTTCTATAATAATTTCCCTGCAAGTCTGACGCTTACAGACCAGTCCCGCAATCTGTCCTGCCATCACAGAACCATTAACAATATCGCCTTCCACAACTGCTTTTCTCAACGCCCCCAAGGTCAGATGTTCCAGTGTTTCCAACCCCGCACCTTCTGCTTCCATTTTCAGATACTGCCGTGTCATCTGATTTCTGAGAACCCGTATCGGATGTCCCGTCGTTCTCCCGGTCACCTGTGTATCAATGTCTTTTGCTTTGGCAACCTTTTCTTTATAGTTCTCATGAATCTGCGTCTCATCAGCCAAAAGAAAACGGGTTCCTGCCTGAATGCCTTCAGCCCCCAGCATCAATGCCGCGGCAATGCCCCGGCCGTCACCGATACCACCGGCAGCCAGTACCGGAATATTCACTGCATTCACCACCTGAGGTACAAGAGATAGGGTTGTCTGCTCACCGATATGTCCGCCGGATTCATAGCCTTCGGCAATCACGGCATCTGCGCCATACTTTTCCATTCGCTTTGCCATCCCGACAGAGGCCACCACAGGAACAATTTTAACCCCGGCCTCCTTCCACAGAGGAAAATACTTTTCCGGATTTCCAGCGCCGGTTGTCACCACGGCGACACCTTCTTCTGCCGCCATACGGGCAATGGCATCCGCTTCCGGATTCATCAGCATTACATTCAGCCCAAAAGGCTTATGGGTCAATTCCTTTGTTTTCCGTACCTCTTTCCGGATAGCTTCGCAGGGCGCTCCGCCGGAAGCAATAATGCCAAGGCCCCCCGCATCTGAAACCGCAGCCGCCAGATGGTGTTCCGCAACCCATGCCATGCCCCCCTGAAAAATCGGATATTCAATTCCCAATAATTCTGTAACCGCCGTTTTCATATTAATCCTCAATGCCCTGAGCTTTTAAGTAATCCATCACATCCTGTACCGTAGAAAGTTTTTCAAGATCTTCTGTCGGAATAGAGGCATCAAAGGCATCCTCCAGTCCCATCACAAGTTCTACTAAATCTAAAGAATCTGCGCCTAAATCATCTTTAAAAGATGCTTCTGCTGTAACTTCACTTGCGTCAACGCCCAATTCTTCTACGATAATGTTTTTAATTCTTTCAAACATAATTTTTCTCCTTTATTTCACATTGTTTTGATTTTTTAATATTTTGATATTCAAAGTATATCATTGTTTTAAGATTTGTCAAGATAAAAAAGGTATGCTTCTTTTCAGAAACATACCTTTTCTGTTTTTGACTTAATACTTTTTACGTTTTTTTATCTCTGATATCAGCAGTGTTCCGGATACCAGAAGCATCATTATACAAAATCCTATATTCGACATATCTCCAGTCTTTGCACCGCTTCCTTGATTTACAGGTATATCTTCCTGTGTTTTCGGATTGGCGATCGATAATATTTGAATTTCCCTATTATCGGATGCCGCTGCCGCTTTCAGATAGTCTTTGTAACTCTCCGGTGTCATTCCTTTGCCATAAAGGATCTGAATCACCGTCCGGCGTTTTCCGTCACTCTGCTGTTCACTGACAAGTTTAAAGACAATGTCCCCTTCCAGTCCAGTATAACCTGCCGGAGCTTTTGTTTCACGGATACGATAAATATAATCTGTATCCTTCTGGGATTCCATCAGTAATCTGCTCAGATCCACCTGTCCATGACTATCTGCTTTAAATGTCCGGCTTTCTTCACCGCCGCCGTCGGCAAAACTTCCGGTTATTTGGAACTCTGCCCCGGCCAGAGAACTGCCTTCCATATCCGTTTTCTGAAGTTTCACCTCAACCGGTTCATCTCTTTGGGTAATCACAGGATTTCCTTCGCTGTCATAGCTGAACCAGTAGCCATTATTTCCTTTTTCTCCGGTTTCACCAGAAAGTTCAATAGCAAGCACTGGTTTTCCAAATATATTCCGGTGAACTCCGGTAATTGTAAATGTAATGCTCAGGCCGAGTTCATAACCTGCAGGCGCTGAAATTTCTTCAATCTGATAGGTCTCGCCCACAATAAGACGTCCTTTTAATAGATTTTCGCCATTATCTTCCCCATTAGTTGTCAACAGAATAGTTTCTTTGCCCTCAGTCTTCGTCACTGAACCCGGCCAGTTATATCTGCCTGCTGCAAACCGTCCGGTAACTGCAAATGTACATCCCGCAAGCATCGGATCGTCACTGTTTCCAAGGGCTGACATGTCTCTTTTCTGAATCGTCAGTACCGTCGGTTCATTCCATACGGTTATTCTATCGGAGGTCTCCTCATAAGTGATCATAACGCCATTGGCCTCTGAATCGGCTTTCACACCCTGGACCTGGCCGTAATCGTCCATTTTAAATGTGAAACTACATGTCTCCGCACCATTTTCCGCACAGGTCATACTTCCTTCCGGCGCTTTCGTTTCTGTCAGTTTGTAAACATCTCCGCCAATGAGTTTTCCGTTAAGCCTTTCCGCTTCCTCTCCGGATGTAAATACAATTTTCTTGCTGCCATCTGCAAAGGTCTTACCATTTTCCGGAGTCAGGGTAAATTCTGCTCCGGCAACGCCTGTATCGACTTTATCACCAACAAAACGTTTCAGGAAAAATATCTCTATCGGTGTATTCTTCACTGACATGATTTCACTATCGCCATCAGAAATCACCTCCGCTTCAGCCGTTTCTGAAACAATACTTGCTTTTCCATCGGCATCTACCGTAAATTCAATATTCTCTCCGATTTTGTAACCTTTCGGTGCCGTAATCTCTTCGAGAATATAACTGTTTCCGGCAACCAGCATTCCGTTCAGAGCATTTTTCTGCTCACCGCTTACGGTAATTTTATTATCAGTCACTGCAACGGCAAATTCACTTCCCGGTTTCGGTGTCACTGCAAAAACAGCTCCCGCCAATTCTATGGCCGTTTTATCATCCTGACTGCTGATTTTTCGAAGCTTCACTTCAATCTTCTTGTCTTTTACCGTCAAATCACTGTTCTGAGCATCCGCCTGAACCGGCGTATTCTCTAGTATTATCCTGCCCTGAGCATCCACCATAAATGTAAATGGTTCTGCAAGCTGGTACCCCTTGGGCGCCACTGTCTCCGTCAGGATATAACTTACATTCGGACGAAGTTTTCCTGTAAGGGCATCCATGCCGTTGTCCGCCGTTGTCACTGTAACAGCAGCTCTGCTTCCATCTGCAAAAGTATCCGTATCCGTTGCCGGAGTCACTTCAAACTCAGCTTCGCCACGTCCGGTAATGCTTTCATCATTAGCATCATCTATATCGGATTTTGTCAGGCTCAATGCCACCGGACTGTCCTCTGCCGAAATTACAGCAACACCCTTAGCGCCGTTATCCACACTAACTTTACCGCCGGCATCATCTGTAAGCCATACCTTTCCATCCGCATCCACCGTAAAGATTGCTGTCAGTGCCGGGTTTGGTAACATATAGCCATCCGGTGCCTTTATTTCAGTCAGTGTATAACTGTTTCCGGCAACCAATCTGCCGCTCAGTTTATTTTGCAGGTCAGAAATATCATTGGTTATCTCTGCACTTCCTTCAATCCTGTTTTCTTCCGTCTCTCCTGCAAAGATTCCCCGAACACTGAACTCAGCATAGCCACGAGCTTCATCACCGATAACACTGCCATTTTCATCTGTCTTTAGAATATTCACTTCGATTTTCGGATCTTTTACAGTAATCGTCTCTCCCGTACCCGAAAATGTACCATCATTTGTCATGATTACATTGCCGAATATATCCACTGTAAACGTATGGCTCGCCACTTCCGGAAGTTCATATCCCTCCGGCGCTACAGTTTCTGTCACCGTATAAGTAAACTGATCTGTTCCTTCTGCTGTTCCGCAGGTCGCAAGCCACCTGCCATCCATGGATGTCAGGTCAAATGTTCCGCCTGCTGCAACAATCTCGACATTCTGTTCTTCGATAGTCCCCTCTGCCGTCTTAAACAATCCTTGAATCGTAAATGTCGTTCCATTTAAGACAGCTTCTGAAATGTCTGTACCATCGGCATCCTGTTTCCTCAGATTCAATGCAATCTTTTTATCCGACACAATGACATCTGAAATGTTTTGCCCACCATCAATGGTTCCGTTTTCATTTACTTTAAAAATGGTCTCTGCGGCATTGCCTTTCGGAATTTCGTAACCAAGAGGTGCCTTTGTCTCTGTCAGCCTGTAGCTGTTTCCGCCGATCAATCGGCCCTCCAGCAAATAGATGCCATCCCGGGTTACATCGTCATCCATAACAATCGTCTTACTTCTGTCATCCTTCCAGTCACCTGCAAAAGCATCGGTCTCTGTCAACGGTTCTATCCTGAACTCTGCCCCCGGAAGAAGCGCCGATGCATTGGATACATCGTTTTTCTTTAATGTAATCGCTGTTCGAACATTCGTTACCCTATGGCCGTTAGATTCGGCCGTCAAGTTAAGCATATCTCGCTTAACTTCAAATGTAACCGTCTTATCCTCCAGCTTATATCCTTTCGGAGCCTTTGTTTCCTTCAGCGTATATGTACCCCAGTCCAATCCGCTGATTTTAAGAATACCTTCCCCGGAGACCGTGTCTGTGTCCTCTGTAAAACTGTTTCCATCCGCTTTATAATTTTTTCCGGATACAAAAGTAAATATATGCGGAACCGGATCTGCAATCGATGTTCCATTTGCCTCTTTGATCTTGGTCAGTTTAAATTCTGCACCATTTAATGACAGTGGTGCCGCATCATTGCTTATCTTCTTAATGGCGACGCTGCCCTTGATCCGGGTATTTTCCGCCTGATATTCTGTCTGGTCCGTACTTTCCCTGCCCTTGCCCGATGTAACCTTAAAACCTGTGGTTTCATCCAATTTCAAAGTCTTTCCATGATCGGCATCCACAATCTTAAATGTACATTTGAACTTTCCTTCTGCTTCATTTTCTGTCATCTGATAGCCCTGGGCGGAAACCTCATATAATTCATAAAAACCTTTCCGGAGCCCTGATATTCGAATCATGCCTTTATCGTCGGATACATAGGTATGCGCTGAATCACCATCGTAACCCAAAGCCTTGCCGGCCGGCACTGCCGGTACATATTTCAACTTAAATATTGCATTCTCCAGCGGCGTTTTGTCTGAACCATCTGTTTTCTGGAATATGACTTCTGCCTGGAAAACAGTATTTTCTGCCTTTGCCACAATCGTCTGTGGCTGCTCAGACTTTTTACTTTCATCCCTTTCAATTACAAAGCCTACCCGGTTTGATTCGTCCAGGACACTGTCTGCTGTAGCGCCGGACTCCTGTAAATAATAGGTTCCGGCCGGAAGTCCGATATTGACTTTCTGGCCTTGATCTGAACCGGCTGTTTCAAGAAAACGTATCGTGTCTTTCTGGCCTTTCACGGCCATGACCCCCTGTGCATCCGTCACAAGATTTTCGGCAATCTTCACGCCCGATGAATGCTCTTCATCAACCCGGTACAGGTCAAATTTCACACCCTCAAGAGTTTTTTTGTCTGCTTCTGCCCCAAGATATTTCGTAAGCTTCACATCACTGCGAATCTTTGTGTCGGTCACTGTAATACTGTGCTTATCATCTCCAAAGGTCACATAACTGCTTCCGTTTGCACCGGTCGTAGAAGTTCCCGTAATTGTGCCATCCGGCTTCACAGTAAACGGCGTATCCAAAATTTTCAGATAATCATCCGGCGCTGTATCTTCCGCCAATATATAGTCCCCCGCCGGAAGTCCCTTGATACCTGAAGTATCGCCTGTATCCACCGAATCATATTTATGCTCTGTACTTAAACGGGTAATCGCTATCGCACCATCATTATCCCGTGTCCATGTCAGCACTTCTGTTCCCCGCGTTCCTCCGGCATTCTGTTCATAAATCGTCAGAGAAACATTGTTCATCGGTGATGCCCCTGCACCCGCATCCTGGCCCCGTTTTTCTAAGGCGATTTCTGTTTTCGTATTTTTTACTGTAAGTTCCGATGTTTGATTGCCAACATATTGTGCGGATTCTGCAAACACCATTTTCCCTGCCGGTGTAATATAAAATACCAGCGGTGCCGCAATCTGTTCATATCCGAGGGGTGCCGTCGTTTCTTTCAAAGTATAATATACCGGATTTGCCGTATCATAGGTTGCTTTCAACAGTACATCACTGCCTTCTTCAGGAAACATCACTGTTCCAAGAACGCCGTCACCGGTACCATCCGATGTCGCAATCGAATCCAGAATCGGACTGCCTGCCTCGGAATTCCCTTCATATAAATCAAATTCAGCACCAAAAAGTTTGACTGTTGATAATTCACTATCTTCTTTTGTCAGCGTCAGACGAATCGGAACATTTTTGACTGAAATAACAGCATCTTCCTGATTTATGGTTACTTGATTATCCGATGTTCCGGTCAGCTTCCCATCCGCTTCAACCTTAAACTCTCTGCTCAGCGTTAAATGTCCGTTTGTATCCTGAGGCAGAACATATCCTGCCGGAGCCTTTGTTTCTGTCAGTTTATACGTATGTCCTTGGGTAATTACTATCTGCTTGGCAGAATCCGTCTTATCCTCTACCTTGCTGAATACGCCGTTTATACAGACAAACGTCACTGACTGCACCGGAGTTCCCGTTGTGTTTCCTTCGATTCCGTAGTCATCCAGACAGAATTCTGAGCCTTCAAGATTTTCACTGCCATCTGCATTTGTCTTTACGATTTGAATTTCAATCGGCTTATCACTTACCGTAAGCATCTCTGTGCCTATACCGGATGCCGGATTTGATATGGCATCGGATGTAATCGTCACAATTTTTCCGTCATCCCCAATGAAAATAGTGAATGGTGCCGCCAGTTCATATCCGGCCGGGGCCTTTGTCTCCGTAAAGGTATACGGATTTCCGGCTATCCATTGTCCGTCCAGACTTCCAATATTTTCGGATGTCACACCCGTTTTCTCACTGGTTCCGTCTGCAAATGTACCTGTAATCTTAAATTCTGCACAGTTACCTTTACTGTCAATACTGTCTGTGCCTCTCACTGCGGTCTTTTTAAGTGTCAGCTTAATCGGCTCGTCTTTGAGAATGATTTTTTTACCGTCTAAAGATACCTCTTTCCCAATTGTACTTTGAAGCTTGACTTCACCGCTTTTTGTAATTGTGAATTTAATTTCGTCGGGATTTCTTTCATAACCTTCTGGTGCGGCGCTTTCTTTCAGAAAATAATTTCCTTCTCCAAGCCCTCTAATCGGTATCGAACCATTAGTTGCATCCGCCGCAGTAAAAACCTCCAGATTTTCCATCAGTTTTTTCTCTTTTTCATTTGCTGCCGGATTCTTCTCCAATGTCTCAATAATTTTATCCCCCGTTTTTTGTCTCGTCCATGTGAACATCGGATTCGGCCCTGCGTCACCATCACTCCACCAAATCTCATATTTTACGGTATAGTTATGCGAGAGTGAAATTTCCTGTTCATTAGCATCAAAACCTGTTTTGTCTAATAAGAATTCTGTCTGCGTATTGGTAATCACCTCTGTATAAACAGGATGAGCATCCGGCGCATTATTTTTATTGATTTCCTCTGTTTTCCAGAAACCACTCGGAACCTCTAACTCTCTGGCAACATAGGTAACCCCTGTCAATTCCGGCAGATTACTTACCGTTTTTGTCCATGGCGTACTTTCTGATCCGTTTAACTCCAGAATTTGCGGTGTTTCAAAAGGAATTTCCTTACCGTCTGTTACCTTTTTAATCTCAAATCTGATGGTTCTACCGCTGCCAAGACTTGCCTGTTCTTTTCCATCGGCAGTCTTCCACTGTTTTTCAACACTGAGGCTGGTTGTTTTCAGAGTATTTTTAATTATAGTGCTGTCATATTTTGTGGTTGTATTATGAGGTGCCGTCTCATAGCTTACCTCATATCCGTCTGTTTGTGTCGTTTCCACAGCACGATAAAAATATTCTTTTCCGTCTGTATCCCTGAGCGGAAGATGTTCAAAGGTAACCTCTGTAGCTTGAGGCGATTTCACCACATCGGAAATCTGCCTATAAATTACCTCCCCTTTGACATCCCGAACATCTTCCCATACTGTGGCAGACCGAGGATCATCAACGGTTCTCTGTAACTTTATCGTTATCTCCCATCGACTGCCATCCCTGTTTTCCGGACGCGTATTGTAAGTATTATCACTATCCTCCCATTCTTTTATTACCTTTAATGACGTTAATCCATCATCTGAAAAACTATTTGTAATTTGGGTGGAATCCGTCATATCTACCCCAAAAACGATCGTCTGCCTCTGAGACGGCTGATAACCGCCAACCGGATTGTAGGTAATGTTTTCTGCTGTCGGATCCTGGGAACTTACCTCAAATTTCGGTTCGTTGTCTGTACCAGCTCCTATAGAACTTTCGATAAAACGATAACAAACATTTTTCCCATTAATTGTGGAAGGAAGATTATCCACTGTCAGACTCCAGGATGGAGATTTAACCTGATATTCCAGTTGAATCGGTAAATCCTCTTTGGTTCCGGTATATCCCGCTTTTTGGAAATTCTCAAAATCAGCATCTTGCCATACCCGTTCATTATCGAGATAAAACTGAAGCTTCACACCAATCTGGGTTGGACGCAAATTGTACGCATTATCCTGCGGCCAGCTTTTTGTCACTTGAGCATATTTATAAAAGGTATTCGTCAAAGCCGGCAGAGTAATATTTCCACTGACAGAATCCACCTTGCCATTGGACGAATCTGCACGTCCGTCATTCGGATTTACCGTTCCTGAATTCGACGAAGCATCCCTGTAACCTGAAACTTCCCCTTCTTCTACAACATACTTCCATGGCATAGCGTTCGGTGCATATCTGTCCAGATTGGTAACCGTATATGTCCATGTATTCTGGTCTGTCTCTGTCCACTGAAGATAATTCGATTGAGTACTGTCCTTATCCTGTAGGATAAGCTCTTCCTCCGGAATTGCTCCGGCGCCTCCACTCAAATTCTGTGCATCTGCATATCTGTAAAATTTAACCTCAGCTTTAAACGCGTCTAATGTCGGACGTGTCTGAAATGTATTGCTGTGATCCACCCAAATCTTTTGCCCGGTCATTGAAACTATCTCTTTACCCGGCTGATACTCATTGGAAAATTCTATCTCTTGCGGAAGAAACTCTGTTTTCCCCGTCTCCAGCCGGAACACCTCAGAGGTCTGTTGTTTATAAACTTTTTCTGTATCGTCATAATTGTAACCTAATAACAGATCTTCCTCTATAAAGTAATAATACTTTGTGCCGTTCGGAGCATATATCCGTAATTTTGCGCAATCAAACTGCACAGTCCCCGTATCGGTCTGGGATGACTTCACTGTTTTTGTATCCACCAGTTCCTGCTTCGTCACAGAAATCTCCTGACCATCATAATAAACCGTTTCTGTATTTTGACTGACATCCTTCGATACATACTGCCGATACAGCTTAAACCGAGCCGCCGGATAGGAATATTTGCTAAAATCATCAATTCCGGACCATGACTTTCTCACTTCGAGATGTCCGGTATTTTTTTCATCATTAATCTCGTAAGCATTGGTAACAATAAAGTCATTGACTTCTCCCGGAAGTTTTTCATAAGTTATTTGCAGATTTTCATTCGAATCTAATACTTCCTCTTTAATCGTGTAATAATATAGCCTGCCCTCTTCATCGTATTTTTTTAAATAGTCAGGGTCGTCCGTCTTTGCCTCATTGTCACCTTCTACATCCATCATAAATGTAAACGTATTTGTTGTTGCATTTATCCGGTTGAGTTCTGTTGTCCATGCGACCAAATCTTCCGTCACTGTATCAGCACTGCCAACTGCCTTTTTTACAACATTATCCAATGCTTCCCTGAAGGTCAGCCTATTGGTTCCATCCACCGTTGGCGTTATGACCCGGTAAAGATTCATTTTAAGTTTCGGAAAATCTTCTACCGGAAAACCTGAAGGAATATTCTTCCATACTTTCTGACCACTGACAATAATATTCTTCTGAATCCTATTAACAAAACATCCATCTTCCGGAAGAATCTGGAATCCATCATCTCCGGCAGTATCGGATAATTTATATCCACTGCCGTCATTGACTGCATATTTCTCCGATTTGGTAAGGAGTCCTGCATCTGTATAAAATTCTTCCGGCAGATAATCAAAGGCTGCCATATTTACCTGACTGCCTTCTGTTGCATAATAGAAAATTTCAAAACCATTCTCATCATATCTCGGAAGACCGCCGTCAAAAACACAGGACCATTCCATATTCGATGTATGTACCCATGTCCGATTCGGATACGGTTTTACCTCTTCAACCACGTAACTGCCATCGGTGTCCCGTGTCGCGCTGTAGAGGGTAAAATAGATATCCGGCCGTCGTCCGGTTTCATAATTATACTGATCTTTCCATATTTTATGGAATACCGGCGTTTTCGTATCTGACCGCTTATTTGTCAGTTCCATTTTCTGAGTATCATCTGCGAAAGATGCATCATATCCGGTTTTCACAAGACTGCCTCTGTATGGAGCCATTAATCCCCGTTCTTCCACCGTATAATGAATGACTCTGCCCAGGGCATCATATTTCGGAAGATTATAGAACTCATAGGTTATTCCATCTTCCGGAGTCAATGCCTGCACTGCTCCGGTCTTTATTCCGTCCTTATCTTGAATCTCATGGACGCCGCTGCCGCCAATGGCATCCTTGACTGTCACCGTACCGTCTGTTTCATCAATGATAATACTGTCGCTGCTGTAACCATCGGATACGGCCCTCACTGCCAGCGTTACATCGTCAGGTCGATTTTGATCTTCATCATCTCCATCCAGCCATTTCTTCGTCACCGAAAGGTTTATTGTGCCAACGCGGCGATTAACCACAGTCAGCTCGTTATTCGCTTTGTCGATATCGTAATAAGCTTCATAGATAAGCGATTCATCATTCAGATACGCCGTTACCTGATCAATTGTATCTTTTAA
>DBGCEW010000185.1:0-5435 GCA_048357495.1 Frisingicoccus sp. | reverse complement strand
AGGAAGTTCCTTCATCCCACGGACATTTTCCGGACTCACAGAGCTGCTGCTGCCCTCCTTTTGAAGCAGGGCCGTAAAATGGCCTTCCCCATGAAGATGATGGGGCCAGAGACGCCGTGCATCAGAGATTTCTTCCGGGCCGTCAACCCACTCCGGATGTCCCGCCATGAGACCATCTCCCTGCTGTTCGATCGGGATCACATGCATATCTGGATAATTTTCCAAAATATATTTCAATGTCCCTTCATTTTCTTCCACCGAGAATGTGCAGGTAGAGTAAACCATCATGCCTCCCGGTTTTAACATGGAAATACCGCAATCGACAATGGATTTCTGAAGTTTACTGAAAAAGTCCGGACCATTTTTCTCCCAGGCTTTCATCATAGACGGTTCCTTACGGAACATGCCTTCTCCGGAACATGGCGCATCAATAAGAATTTTATCAAAATATTCCTCAAAAAAATTCACAAGATTTTTCGGATCTTCTGTCAGAACAATGCTGTTGCGCACACCGCTGGCTTCAATATTTTTAAGCAGGGCTTTTGCCCGGGACGGACTGATATCATTGGAGACAAGAAGTCCTGTGCCCTGAAGCTTTGCCGCAAGGGCTGTGCTTTTACCGCCCGGTGCCGCACACATATCCAGGATGCGGTCACCTGCTTCCACCGGAAGGACCTGGGCCGGAAACATGGCACTCGGTTCCTGAATATAGTAAAGACCGGCGTGGTAAAGGGCATTTTTAGAGTATTCCCGGCGGCCATTATAATAAAATCCTGTCGGACACCAGGACACCGGCTCCAGATGCTGCTCTGTCAGTTCCAGATATTCCTCCGGTGTGATTTTCAGTGTGTTCATGCGGAGGCCCGCATAACTCTTTTCATTGTAGCTTTCAAGAAAAGCTGTATATTCATCGCCGAGAAGTTCCTGCATCCGCCGGGAAAACTTTTCGGGTAACTGTTCTTTTAATGATTTCATCCTATTCCTCATCTATCTTCCAGTGTGTCTTCGATCAGATCGCTGCCGTCAGCGGCCCGTGTTGCCAGTGCGTCACAACGTTCATTCTGCGGATGACCGTCATGGCCTTTGACCCAGTTCCATGTGACCTGATGGGGTTCACTGGCCTTCAAAAGCCGTTTCCACAAATCCACATTTTTAACGGGTTCATTTTTTCCGCGTTTCCAGTTTTTACGGATCCAGCTATCAATCCAGTGCTTATTAAAGGAATCGGTCAGATATTTGGAATCTGAAAACACATCCACCTGGCACGGGCGGTTTAAGGCTTCAAATCCGGCAATGGCCGCCATCATCTCCATACGGTTATTCGTTGTTTTTATATATCCCTGGGAAAGCTCCTTCACATGAAGCTGTCCCTTCGGGTCCATATATTCTAAAATCGTCCCATAGCCTCCCGGCCCTTCCGGGTTTCCCCTGGCGGAACCGTCTGTATATATGGTTACTTTCATCAAAAATACCACCTTTATTTCAATTTATGCATAGTTTATATTAACATTATTGAAGATGAAAGGCAACTCCCATAGAATGTTTAAAGAAAGGGATCATCTGCAGTTTTGCAAACAATCCCTCTTTCCATATCATATGATGACAAATACGACACCGCCATTGCTGTCGTTGATAATTTTCTGAAGCGTTTCCTGGAGTTTTGTCTGGCTCGTATCCGTCATCCGGGCGATTTTTGTCTGAATCCCTTCTTCTACCAACTGTCCTACCGATTTTCCAAAAATTAATGTATTCCACATCTCTTCCTGGCTCTCCCGTCCGTTGGCCCGGATATAGCGGATCAGATCCTCCGCCTGCTCCTGGGTGCCGACAATCGGCGCGATTTCTGTTTCAATATTGGCCTGGATCATATGAATGGACGGTGCATGGGCCTTGATATTGACCCCGTATTTACTTCCGTGGCGGATTAATTCAGGCTCTTCAAAGGCAACCTCCTGCTGGTCCGGCATAACCATCCCATATCCCTGGCCTTTGACGGCGATGACCGCCTGGGAAACCTTGCTGAATTCATCCCGTTGGTCAGCAAGCTTTTTAATCATCTGATAAAATTCGTATTCGCCGGACACAAGGGTGCCGATCAATTCAGAAAGCATGGCATAATAATATTTCATATCCAATTCCATATGAATTTTAATATGTCCGTCCGACATATTCATCTGCTCTACATAATATTTTTTCATCCATGGTTTTGAAAATGCATTTTCATTTTTACGAAAATCGTTCATCGTCCGTGTTTTTCCGATGAGTTCTTTCAGCATCTCGATAATCTGACTTTTAAGCTCATGGGTTTTAGGCAGTACATCCAGCCACCTTGGCAGATAAAATTCCATATCGGTGACCGGAAATTCGTAGAGCAGCGAACGCATCATCTGATCCACATCCTGCTTTCGAAGCTGGTCACAGTTTAGAGTCATACACTGAACCTGATATTTTGTTTCCAGAGATTCTTTTAAAGCCCTTGCTTCGTCGGAATAAGGTTTTACCGTATTCAGTAAAATCATAAAGGGCTTATCATTTTTCTTCAGTTCTTCGATGGCCTGTTCTTCTGCCGGAACATAATGGCTTCTCGGAATATCTCCAAAGCTTCCGTCGGAAGTGATGACAAGACCGATGGTCGCATGTTCCTGAATGACCTTCCGTGTACCGATGGCCGCCGCCTTCGTAAAGGGCACCGGTTCATTAAACCAGGGCGTCATGACCATCCGCTCCGTACCGTTTTCCTCATGCCCTGTTGCTCCTTCCACCATAAAGCCAACACAGTCAATACAGCGGATTTTCACCCGTACCGAATCATCCACCGGAATTTCAATGGCGGTTTTCGGGATGAATTTCGGCTCCGATGTCATCACCACCGTACCGCCGCTGCTCTGGGGCAGTTCATCCCTGGCCTGTTCCCGGCTATGTACATCCTCAATCCTGGGAATGACCATCATATCCATAAAACGCTTAATAAAGGTGGATTTTCCTGTGCGCACCGGGCCAACCACACCGAGATAAATTTCGCCTCCGGTTCTGGCCTGAATATCTTTATAAAGATTAAACTGGTCCATAAAAAACCTCCTCACATATACTGCTATAAATATATGCGAAGAGGTTTTTTGTAAGAACTTAAAATTATCCGGAATCAAAATGCCAGTCCCGGCCAATTTAAATAAACAGAAATCAGCTTTTCCCCCCAGTACATACTCAGGCATATACCCAGAGCTAAATAGGGACCAAAAGCAAATCTGCGGCCACCGCGTTTGAAACCCAGGCAAAAGCATTGAATCAGACAGGCGAAAACACCACCAATTAAAAACGCCAGAATATTTTTCTGCCAGCCGAGGACGAGTCCGGAAACCGCCATCAGCTTAATATCCCCGCCGCCAATCCCCCTGCCCTTCGTAAGCAGATATACGATCCATAGTAACGGAGCCACGGAAAAAAAGCCCATGACATACATCTGCCAGTGCTGAAAGTCCATTCCTATACGAATAATGCCCAATCCTCCGATAAGTGCATTCATTCCCGGAGGAATTTCAAAATGCCGTATGTCCAGGATACTCAAACGGATCAGAGCCAGTGTTACCAATCCATAGATTACAGAAAGCCCATCCAGCGGGATCACCCTTTGATTCCTTTTAAAATCCGGCACAGAAGCTGGTAAGTCCGTTCCGTTGATCCAATGCTCAGCCGTTCCTCCGGTGTGTGAATATCCGCCATATCCGGTCCGATGGCCACCATATCCAGCTCCGGCATCTTTTCAGAAATCAAACCGCACTCAAGTCCGGCATGAATCGCATCAATTTTTACTTCCCTGTGGAACATTTCATGGTAAGTTTCCTGAACCAGATCACGCAGAGGCGACTGGCTCCGATAGGACCACTGAGGATAATCTCCCTCATACCAGTAGGTTCCGCCAAGAAATTCCGTCATATAAGCCAGCTTATCGCTCAAAAGATATTTCAGACTTTTTTTGCTGCTCCGTACCTGCCAGGAAAATAAAACCCTTTGATTTTCCAGATCCGTTCGCATAACCCCCAGGTTTAATGAGCTTTCCACCAATCCAGGAATCTCCATACTCATCGTCTGAACGCCGTTAGGCGATTGTACACACATAAATATAATACGTTCCATATCCATCGGATGAATGATTGCAGTATTTTCCTCTTTGTTAGAATCTACATCAAATTCCACTCGGATTTTTGGATCGGAAACAGAAAATTCGTCCGTAATATCTTCAGAAAACTTTGAAACCATCTCAGCTATACGGTGTTCATCCTCCGGACGTATAAGAATCTTTGCCTGAGCTTCTCTTGGAATGGCATTGTCTTTCATACCGCCGCTCAGTTCACAGACGCCAATGTTCAACTCTTTATTCAGTTCGAAAAGAAGACGGCCCAAAAGGCGATTGGCATTGGCACGGCCGCAGTGAATTTCTGCACCGGAATGGCCGCCCTTAAGTCCCCGGATACGGATGCTTCCGGACAATCCGCTCCATTCAACAAATCTTACCGGAAATGCCCCGCGGTTCTTCATACCGCCGGCACAGGCAGTCAATATCTGTCCTTCTCTTTCATGATCCAGGTTCAAAAGATACTTTGCCTTTAAATCACTAACATCCAGAGCCTGCATTCCCTTCATACCAACTTCTTCATCCGTTGTCAGAAGAACTTCCAGTTCCGGGTGTTCCAGTGAATCATCCTCAAGGATTGCCAGCGCACAGGCCACAGCAATACCATCATCTCCGCCAAGGGTTGTTCCGGAGGCAGAAATAAAATCCCCATCAACCTTCAGTTTTAACCCTTCCTTTTCAAAATCAAAGGAAACATCATTGTTCTTTTCACATACCATATCCAGATGCCCCTGAAGCATTGTTACCGGAGCATTTTCATAACCCTTTGATGCTTTTTTCCGTATAACCACATTATTGGCTTCATCCTGACGTACCCACAGCCCATGAGACCGAGCAAAGGCCACGCAGTAATCACTGATGGCCTTTTCATTTCCGGAACCATGGGGAATGGCACAGATTTCTTCAAAATAATGGAAAACCCGCTGAGGTTCCAATCCCTGCAATACTTTTGACATAACTATGCCCCCATTTTCTGTTTTTATAAAATTAATTTTTAAAGCTGTGAATTGGTGCAGGAATGCGTCCGCCCCGGTTTACAAAGGCTTCACAGCCGAATTTATTAACAGGCATCACCGGCGCATAACCGAGAAGACCGCCAAATTCTACCGTATCACCGACTTTTTTTCCGATGACCGGAATCAGACGTACGGCCGTTGTTTTCTGGTTGATCATACCGATCGCCATTTCATCCGCAATAATACCGGAGAGTGTTGTTGCTTTTGTATCTCCGGGAATTGCAATCATATCCAGACCCACAGAACATACGCAGGTCATGGCTTCCAGTTTTTCCAATGTCAGAGCT
>DBGCEW010000184.1:0-16231 GCA_048357495.1 Frisingicoccus sp. | reverse complement strand
CACCGTTTTACAGTGAGCAGGTTCGGGGGATTAGCAGGGAAATATTATGTGTGTTTAAAGAATTACTCGTGAACAGCAGAGTATTTAAAGTGATTATAGAGCCGGATATGGAGTTTTGTGGGGAGGGAATGGGCTTTAGAGATTCGACAAAGATGGAAATATTTTTTATGCTTGAAAACGATGACAGGTTTTGTCTGCGCCTGGACTTTCCGCATAAAGGGGTGGATTATATCCATTATAATCTTCATGAACCGGGACATCCAACAGGCGTGCCACTGAATGGGGGAGCAGTCGAATCACTTAAAATTTTATGTGGTTCTCAGGAGAATTTTGAGAAGCTGTTTTTTATTTATGAAAATCAGTGCTGGTTCCGCTGGAATTTTACTGAGAAACTCTATGACATTTTCGAAAAGGATTCTGAGCCGTTGATTAAATTGGAAAAGATATTCAGCGATCAGTGCCATTATAAAATTGTGGGGAAAGATGCAGAAGTGACAGATGTCAGAGAATTTATGACAGATTTTACGGAGGGGTTAAATCATATGAATATGAGCCAGTATTTTTATCAGAAAACCAGTCATGTTAATATTGATGCTGTATTAAATCGTATGAAGATAGAGGCTGTAGTCTATGATGTGTTGACAATATATTACTCTGTTAATTTTGGACGGCTTATATATGGGGAATCCTATGACGATATTATAGAAAAGCTCAGGATAAAGGTGGTAAAGGCTATGAAAAATATGGGTGACAGCGGGAACCGCATTCGTTTAGCTGCCAGTGGCATTGAAAGACTGTCTTTTGAAAAAATGATGGATAAGATTATCGAAGAACTGTGGGATGCAGATTTTGTCGAAACATTGTGAGCAGCAGTTTCTTGAAAATGAAGATGTGGCCGATATACCGGATATTTCAAAAACAGAAGATTTATTTGGGATAGCCTGAAAATATGTAAAGTAAAAAAGCCGAAGCAGAAGCTTCGACTTTTCAAGAGGGGAAAATATTATTTTTTTTGTTTGTTCGGTATGTTTATATTCTAGTTAAAACCTGTGAAGGAATTGTGATGAAGAAATAAAAATACCATTAAAGCCATGAAATGGATATAAAGATTTTAAAAAGTGTGTGATAGGCGCATGGATTTTGGAGGAGAGAGAAGCGGAATGAATATACAGATATTTGGAACGAAGAAGTGTTTTGATACGAAGAAGGCCCAGAGATATTTTAAAGAACGGGGCATTAAGTTCCAACTTATTGATTTGAAGGAAAAGGGATTAAGCAAGGGGGAATATACCAGTGTGAAACAGGCCGTGGGCGGGCTGGATGCTATGCTGAATCCGGATTGTAAGGATAAAGATGCTCTGGCTTTGGTTCGGTATATTGCAGATGAAGATAAAGATGAAAAGGTGTTGGAGAATCCGCAGGTGCTTCGGACGCCGATTGTGAGAAACGGCAAAAAAGCGACGGTCGGGTATCAGCCGGATGTCTGGAAGGAATGGGAATAAAATTGTAAATGTATGATTTAAAGGCACAGGAAACTTCCTGTGCCTCAGTTTTTTGTCCATAATTAAAATTTAAATGTATCCTTCAGACCGGACCATACCTGATCCTTATCGCTCATATTGAGGGCGGTTCCGTCTTCAAGGCAGTAGCCTTCGGCGGAAGCAGTGCCGTTATATTCACCGGTAAGGTGTGGCCAGAGAATACCGATTTCCGGGTCATTCCATGCGAGACCGCCTTCATCCCCCGGATGATAGAAGTCGGTGCATTTATAGCAGAATTCTGCGATATCGCTTAAAACCAGGAAGCCATGGGCGAAGCCTTCCGGGATGTAGAACTGTTTTTTGTTTTCTTCGGTAAGCTCCACGCCGAACCACTTACCATAGGTTTCACTGCCGCTACGGAGATCAACGGCAACATCAAATACGGAGCCTTTAACAACCCGGACAAGTTTTCCCTGAGGAAATTCTTTCTGGAAATGAAGTCCTCTGAGGACACCCTTGACGGAACAGGACTGGTTATCCTGAACAAATACCATATTGAGACCTTCTTCGGCCATATCTTTTTGATTGTAAGTTTCCATAAAATATCCCCGGGCGTCACCGTGAACGGTTGGTTCGATGACACAGAGGCCTTCGATGCCTCCGGCGTTTTTTTCGACTTTAATTTGTCCCATTTCATTCACTCCTTAAAATTCAATTTCTTTTAAATATCTTTCAAGAGCATCCTGCCAGGTCGGCAGTGGTTTGAAACCGTTTTCTGCGAGCTTGCTTTTATCCAGACGGCTGTTAAACGGACGGGCTGCCTTGGAAATACCGTATTCTGCAGTGGTCACCGGGGCAACGGTTAAATGCCTGGAGTCATAATCACTGTGACCAAGTGCGGCAGCCTGACGGAAAATTTCTGTGGCAAAGTCGTACCAGCTAATGTAGCCGCCTTCGTTGGTTGCATGATAGTAGCCGTATTTATCGGTTTCAATCATATCGACTAACAGACGGGCTAAATCATAAGTATAGGTCGGTGTGCCGATCTGGTCCTTGACAACGGTCAGTTTATCATGGTTTTTCCCCACATTCAGCATGGTTTTGATAAAGTTTCCGCCGTTTTTGCCGAATACCCAGGCAATGCGGACGATGAAATATTTGGAAAGGAGGCCGGATACGGCCAACTCGCCTTCCAGCTTTGTCTGTCCGTAGACATTGAGCGGGCTGTAATCTTTGCAGTCCGGCTGCCATGGCAATTCTCCCTGACCGTCAAAGACATAGTCGGTGGAGATATACATCATGGGGATGTTCAGTGTCTTGCAGACTTCGGCAATATTTTGGGTTCCATCGGCGTTGACACGGCGGACGGTTTCACGTTTATCTTCATCTTCTGCCGCATCCACAGCCGTCCATGCAGCGCAGTGAATGACTGCATCGGGAGCGGCGGATGTGATGACTTTATGGACAGCATTCCCATCGGTAATGTCCATTTCTTCAATGTCTACACCGATAGCTTCATGATTTCTTTGGATGAGCTCATTGACGACGTCGTGTCCAAGCTGGCCCCTGACGCCTGTGACGAATACTTTCATTGGGCAATAACCTCCTGCTGGATATGATTAGCGGTTACCATACATGGTATGATAGTAGTTCTGATATTCGCCGGAAATAATCGTTTCCCACCATTCCTTGTGGTCCAGATACCACTGGATGGTTTTCTTAATGCCATCGGCAAATTTGGTTTCCGGCAGCCATCCCAGTTCATTGTGAATTTTTGTCGGGTCGATGGCATAGCGCATATCGTGGCCTTTACGATCTGTCACGTAAGTGATGAGGCTTTCCGGTTTACCAAGTTCCTTGCAGATAATTTTAACAATATCGATGTTTTTCATTTCATTATGACCGCCGATGTTGTATACTTCGCCAACACGGCCTTTATGAATGATCAGGTCGATGGCTTTGCAGTGGTCTTCCACATAGAGCCAGTCGCGGACATTTTCACCTTTGCCATAGACAGGCAGCGGTTTATCATTTAAAGCGTTGGCAATCATCAGAGGGATGAGCTTTTCAGGAAAATGATAAGGACCGTAGTTGTTGGAACAGCGGCTGATGGTTACAGGCAGTCCATAGGTTCTGTGGTAGGCCAGAACAAGAAGATCGGCGCCGGCTTTGGAGGAACTGTAAGGGCTGCTTGTGTGGATTGGTGTTTCTTCGGTGAAGAAGAGGTCCGGTCTGTCCAGAGGCAGGTCGCCGTAAACCTCATCGGTGGAAACCTGATGATAACGGGTGATGCCGTATTTCCGGCAGGCGTCCATGAGCACAGCGGTGCCTTTGATATTTGTATCCAGGAAGACCTCCGGATTTTCAATGGAACGGTCCACATGGCTTTCCGCAGCAAAGTTGACAACCATGTCCGGATGTTCCTCTTCAAATAATTTATATACAGCTTCCCGGTCGGTAATGCTTTCTTTGACAAAGCGGAAGTTTGGATTGTCCATGACCGGAGCCAGAGTTGACAGATTTCCCGCATAGGTCAGGCAGTCCAGACAGACAATGCGGTAATCCGGGTATTTGTTTAACATATGGAATACAAAGTTGCTTCCGATAAATCCGGCGCCGCCGGTAACGATTATATTCATCTTTCAAATCTCCTTTGGGGTATTAGTGGAGTACATCCAGATATTTGCCGTCAAGGACGTCTTTTAAATACTGGCCGTACTGATTTTTCTTTAACACTTCATAAACTTCCATCACATTTTCCCGGGTGATCCAGCCGTTCAGATAAGCGATTTCTTCCAGGCAGGCGATTTTACGGTGCTGATGGTTTTCGACGGTTTTTACAAAGTTCGTAGCATCGACAAGACTTTCGTGGGTTCCGGTATCCAGCCATGTGAAGCCCTGTCCGAGGAGCTCGACATTTAAATGGCCGTTTTCCAGATAAATCCGGTTCAAATCCGTAATTTCCAGTTCGCCCCGGGCGCTTGGCTTTAGACCTTTGGCATATTCGACCACACGATTGTCATAGAAGTAAAGACCGGTGACACAGTAGTTACTCTTTGGTTTTTCCGGTTTTTCTTCAATAGAGATGGCTTTGCCCTCTGTATTAAATTCTACGATGCCGAAACGTTCCGGATCATCCACATAGTATCCGAAGACGGTAGCGCCTTTTCCGGAAGAGGCGTTTTCAACCGCCGCCTTCAGCCGTTTTTTCAGGCCGTGTCCGGCGAAAATATTATCACCGAGAACCATGGCAACCGTATCGTTACCGATGAATTCTTCACCAATGATAAATGCCTGGGCCAGTCCGTCCGGGCTTGGCTGAACGGCATAAGAGAGCTGAACGCCGAACTGATGACCGTCACCGAGAAGCTCTTTGAAACGCGGTGTATCCTGAGGTGTTGAAATGATCAGGATGTCACGGATCCCCGCATTCATAAGAACCGACATCGGATAGTAAATCATCGGTTTGTCATAAATTGGCAGAAGCTGTTTGGATGTAACCATGGTCAGAGGATAGAGACGTGTGCCGGAACCGCCGGCTAAAATAATTCCCTTCATATGTAATCTCCTTTGCTTTTACAGATATCCTTTGTTTCAATTTTAAGTCCTATGCATGTATATAGGCATATTATAAAAGGTGACCTTGGGTCACCTTCAAGCATTTTTTATGAATTTATCATCTTTTTATTTTTGGCATAGGAAGAGTCCGGCATCCTTTGAGATGTGAAAGCCTTTTCCCATTCGTTTTTTCACAAAGTTTCGGAACTCCGTATAGCGGTCCGGAATGTACTGGTTCTGGTTTCCATGGCAGGAGAGAACATAGGCGATCAGAGGCTCCGGTTCCGGTACAAGCAGAGAATCCTCATAGGTCCGCCACTGGATGTCCGAAAAACAGCGGCTGAGCTGTTCGGCGCCGTTTTCACGTCCGAAGCGGTCATAGAGTTTTTCGGCGGACAGAACGATGCGTTTGTCAAAGCTCTGGACGAGACGGGTGATTTCGGCCATGTGATTTTTACCGTAGGCGCTGCATACAAAGGTTCCTTTCTTTTTCAGGACCCGGCCGGACTCCCGGCAGACCTTCAGAATATCATCGCAGTAAAAAAGGACGTGGTTGGCGATCACCAGATCAAAGGTTTCGTCTGCAAAGGGAATTTCATGGGCATCGAAAACCTGAAAGGTAAAACGGGCATCTTCGCTGCCGATGGAGCGCCGGGCATCGCGGAGCATACCTTCGGAAATATCGGAGAGAGTTATCTGTACATCCGATGGTATCCGGTGCATATTATCCCTCCAGAGTGTGCCGTCACCGCAGCCGATTTCCAGGATACGCATCCCCGGGGTTATGGGGCACTGGTCGAATATCCAGGGAAACCAGCCCTGGGTATTTTCGGAATAGAGGCTGTGGAGATGAATCCGGGTGGAAATATTTGAAGCATTCTGATATTGGTTTTTCAGGCTTTTTTCCATGCCTGTCAGATGAATCAGGTTCAGCATCCGGCTCCAGTCGATGGCGTGATCCGCCTGGATGGCCCGGGCCGTATTCCGGATGGCTTTTTCGACGAGCTGCATCTGTTCGATGCGGTCCTGGACCAGCTTTAGCTGAAGATTCAGGGAATTCAGCATGAAATGATAGTTGGAGTCGTCAATCGTCATCTCGCGGATATCTTCCAGAGAAAAGCCAAGGTATTTCAGAAGAAGAATCTGCTGAAGCCGGGCAAAGTCTTCATCTGTATAGAAGCGGGCGCCGGATTCGGAAACCCAGGTTGGCTTCAGAATATCGTGTTTATCATAATAGCGGATGGTGCGCAGGGTCACATGGGCCATGCGGGCGAATTCGCCGGAAGAGTAGTAGCCGGGTTTTTTCATCAATCGTGCCTCCTTCATTTTTCTATCCTTCGATTCGATATAGGGATATTATAAAGGGAAAAGGAAAAAGTCGCAAATGCAATTTTCTTCCTGAGCGGATAGGCTATACTTTATAATTCAAAAATAAATTTATCGCTGCGGTAAATGGTCCGCGCGATTTCTACCACAGTCCCTGTAGACTTTTCTATGCAGCGGGATGTGAGAACAAGACTTGGAGCGTACCCCTGAATATGAAGGCTGGTACGCTCTTTTTTACTGAGGGTGGATACGGTCAGCTGCATATTATCCGAAACCAGATCTCTGTAGCCCCATTGATGGATATATTCAAAAACCGACCGGATGTCCGGACCGTCCTTTTGAATTTGTGGAAAAAGGGTTTCCGGAAGATAGCTGATGTGGATTGCCGCCGGTTCGTCTGCCAGAATCCGGAGGCGGGTGATTTTATAGACGGCTGCCCCGCCATCAATATCGAGCATAGTGTGAATGAGAGAGGCTTCCTGAAGCTTTTGAAAACCGATATTACGGGTTTCCAGAGGCAGGTTCAGGGAAGCCATTTTATGTGTAAAGCTTTCATTATTCATGAAAAGCCGTATTTTTTCCCGTTTTCCGGAAAAAAAGCTGCCGTAGCCCTGCATGGAATAGACATAGCCCTGTTCCTTGAGCCGCTCGTAGGCTTTACGGATTTCTGACCGTGTCACGCCAAAGCGGGCAGCCATATGGTTTTCACTGGGCATTTTTTCATCCTTTTTATAAATATTTTCTTTAAATTCCTGAATTAAAGTATCTGCAATGGTTTCCCATGTCCATTTTTTTGTCATTCACCGGACCTCCTGAGATAAGGAAAATTTTTATGCCGATTATAGCAGTATCTTTGGGGACAAACAATGAATTTCGGGGATTTTACGAAAAAATTACATAATAAAGTTGGCAACTTTACATGGAGTCCATAGGATAAGCGGGTAAATTGCTGAAAGCACCATTCGGTGTAAAGGAGGAAGATTATGTCGAAACAAAAGCTGTCGTCAATTATGGCAGGCGCTTCAGGGGAAGAATTGTCTGCAATTGCAAACCGGATTAAAGCAGACAGTGTGGTTCAGATTCTGAAAGAACCACAGAAAACTCTGGTTATGGTCAAGGTTCGGGAATCCGTAAAAAATTCGTTATTTTATCTGGGTGAAGTTCTGGCGACTGAGTGTATGGTGACGGTGGATGGAATAAAAGGGGCCAGTGTGATTGCCGGTGATGATTTTCCAAAGGCAACGTCTGCGGCAATTATTGACGGTTATCTGAACGGGAACCGGGATAAAGAAGAAATTCTCAGGCAGATGGAAGCTTTGGGAGAAAAGCAGAAAAAGGAAAGAGAAACATTGAACCGGCAGCTCCGGAAATCAAAAGTAAACTTTAATGTGATGGGAGAATAGAGGATGGCAGAGGAAATAAAGCGGGCGTATCAGTTTGATTTCGTCCATGACGGACAGCAGATTTTTAGAAAACTGCTGGATGCGGTAGCAAATCCGG
This sequence comes from Frisingicoccus sp., assembly GCA_048357495.1. Classification (GTDB taxonomy): domain Bacteria; phylum Bacillota; class Clostridia; order Lachnospirales; family Lachnospiraceae; genus Frisingicoccus. The sequence goes on along the minus strand of DBGCEW010000184.1, from coordinate 8,366 downwards.
GAGAAATTAAAAATATAGGAACAGAGGCAGGAAAGTTCCAGGGAAAATACAAATCCCTTCTGGCCCTGGGATGTACGCTGCTGGACAATGAAGAAAAGATGTACGTTGAAAAGAATCCGAATCTTTCGGCAGAGCTGCACAGCCTGACACTGTGCCGGGAGTCGGAACTGGACACAGCCGATTATATTTTTCTTTCTTCGGAAATGAATTACGGTTCGATGGAGCAGATCCTCAGAAATGTCAGACATGGAACCTATGCAGATCCGCAGACCTCTGCGACAGTGCTGCTTCTGTGTACACGTATTGAAGGCGAGGATGTCATGACGCTGAGAGGGCCAGGCATTAAAGAGAAAAAAACACTGAAGGTATATCCCTATATCAAACGGGTTATCGGCGTATATCATCGTCTGAATATTGAATATCCACTGGGCGTGGATCTTATCTTTGCGGATGAAGAAGGAAATATTCTCGGAATTCCGCGCCTTGTGAAAATGGAAGAACAGGAGGAAGAATCATGGCATATGTTGCAGTGACCGGCGGCCGGGAGGCGATTGAACAGTCTCTGAAGCTTCTGGAAGTATTCCGGGACAGTAAAGAGGATATGACGGTATCCGCAATCAAAGAAAATATGGGACTTTTAATAGACAAGATCATGAGCGAAGCCGGATTTTATTCACAGGAATATGCGGCGCTGGCATTGAAACAGTGTGAAGGCAGTGTGGAGGAGGCGGTATTCCTTCTCAGAGCCTATCGGTCGACTCTGCCGAGAAATTATTATTCCTCTCCGGTGGATACACGGGATATGCGCCTGATCCGGAGAATTTCCGCAGCCTTTAAAGATATACCCGGGGGACAGATTTTAGGGCCGACCTATGATTACTCCCACCGGCTTCTGGATTTTTCCTTAATGACACCGGAAGGAACCGGGAAGGCGGCTTCGGAGGAAATTTCAGAGGCGGACATATCCGGTGAGGATATCCGCTGTGGCAGGGTTACCGATTTGCTCCGGGCAGAGCATGTGATGGAAGACGTTCCGGAAGATGACACAGAGCCCTTTGATGTGACCAGTCATCTGCTTACTTTTCCGGCGCCGAGAAGTGCCAGACTCCAGACCTTTGCCCGCAGTGATGCCGGTTTTCTCGGCGGCGTGGCCTATAGCTCCATGCGGGGATACGGTGCAGTACATCCGACGGTGTCTGAACTGCGCTGTGGTTATGTGGAAGTGTGCGTGCCATATGTTCTGGATGCCTCAGAATCCTTATGCATCGGAGAGATTCTTGTAACGGAGGTGGAGGCGCTGGTGCCGTCCCACACGGAAACCGATGAAGAATTTGATAAAATGACCCTTTCAGGCGGTTACGGACTCATTTTCGGAAGAAATGAAAACAAGGCGATTGCCATGTCTATTGCCGATGCGAGTCTTGAAACGTCAGGGGAAGCGCCTTCCCAGGATGAGGAATTTGTGCTGACCCATGGCGACTGTCTGGAAATGAGCGGATTTATATCCCATCTGAAACTGCCGCACTATGTGACCTTCCAGTCTAAGCTGGACAGAGTCCGTTCAAAGGAGGAAGCCTGATGATTGATGCGAAACATTATAATTTTGCCTTTTTGGATGAAGGCTCAAAAAGAGAAATCCGGCGGAGTATTTTAAAGGCGGTGGCCATTCCGGGATATCAGGTGCCTTTTGGTTCCCGGGAGCTTCCAATCGGACGGGGCTGGGGAACCGGCGGTATTCAGATTACCCTGTCGATTATCGGCAGAGAAGATGTGCTGAAGGTGATTGACCAAGGAAGTGATGAGAGCGTTAATGCGGTAAATATTAAAAAACTGGTGGAGGAATGTACCGGCGTGGAAATTACCACGGATTCGGAAGCGGCAACCATTATTCAGAGCCGTCACCGTGTGCCGGAAATTCCGATGCGCGGGGATCAGATTCTGGTTCTTCAGGTGCCGACGCCGGAACCCCTTAGAATCGTAGAACCGAAAGAAGCGGTGACAAAACAGATGCATGCAGAAGCGGAATACAGCGGGATGTGGCTCTCTCTGTTTGAAGATTTGACGCAATATGGAGAAATCAGTATCAGCTCCGAATATCCGGTAATGGTAGAAGACCGTTATGTGATGAATCCGAGCCCGATTCCACGATATGATAATAAAAAATTAAATGACAGTGATACCCTGTATCTTTTTGGTGCAGGACGTGAGAAGAAAATCTATGCGATTCCGCCACATACAGAAGTGATTTCCATGTGTTTTGAGGATGTGCCTTTTAAAACCGAGGATTTTGAAGGAAAGCACTGCCGGTTATGCGGTGCGTCAAATGTATATCTGGATGAATGGATCGATGAAAAGACCGGTGAAAAGGTGTATGAATGCAGTGACACCGGATTCTGCAAAGGAAGAAGGGAGAAACAGGCATGGAAACACCAGTCTTAAGAATAGATCATTTGACGGTACGTTATGGTAAAACCTGTGATTACTGCAGAAATGGCGGGAAATTAGACAAGAATACATGTCCACGATGTAAGACGGTATGGGCATGCAATGATGTGAATGTGGAGCTGTTCGAAGGCGAGATTCTTGGGATTGTCGGAGAATCCGGTTCCGGAAAGTCTACATTGATGAAAAGCCTGTATTTTGATTTTGATGTCACAGAGGGACAGGGATTTTTGAAAAATTTCAAAGACGGTAAGGCGGAAATTTTCTCCCAGAGTCTTCAACAGAAAAAATATATGAAGAATCACATCATGGGGATGGTGTATCAGAATCCGATGCTGGGGCTTCGGATGGATTATTCCAGTGCGGGCAATATTGCGGAAAAACTGATTGCCGCAGGGCAGCGGAATTTTGAAGGCATGAATGGCCGGGTATCGGAACTTCTTGATGCAGTGGAGATTCTTCAATCCAGAAAGAAAGAGCCGCCGAAAAATTTCAGCGGCGGTATGCAGCAGAGAGTCCAGATATCGAAAGCGCTGGCCAATAATCCGGCGATTCTCCTGCTGGATGAAGTGACTACCGGACTGGATCTGTCCGTTCAGGTCCGGGTACTGGAGCTGATCCGGGAGATTCGTCAGAAATTTAATGTTTCCATGATGCTCGTATCCCATGATCTGGCGGTGATCCGTATGCTTGCAGACCGGACGATTGTTATGCTGGACGGAAAGATTATTGAACAGGGACTGACGGATCAGATTCTGGAAGATCCGCAGATGCCTTATACCCAGCAGTTGGTTCATTCCCTGCTTTAAGATATTATCCAATCAGGAAAATAGGAGAAATAAAAAATATATGAAGACAGTAATTACAAACGGAAAACTGATTCTGGAAGACCGGGTGCTTGAAGGCTTTGATATTGTCCTAGAAGCGGGAGTAATCCAAAAGATCTGCCCTTTGGAACAGGCCGATAAAAGGAATGCGCAGGTGTATGATGCAAAAAATGACTATGTGATGCCGGGGATTATCGATATTCATTCGGATATGATTGAATCCTATATCCAGCCGAGAAGTACAGCGATTATGGATTTTGCCATGGGGCTCCGGGAGGCGGAAAGGGTTCTGGCCGGCTGCGGGATTACGACGATGTTCCACTCCATATCCATGTTCCGGGAAGGCGCCTGGGATGTAAAGGAAATCCGTCAGGCGCCTCAGGTGCGGAAGCTGGCCGGGCTGATTGCCGATTATCGCCATGAAGAACGGCTGATTCGCCACAGATACCATCTGCGCTATGAAATCGATAATCTGGCCTGCTATGATCAGGTGAAGGAAATGATTGGAAATGGCTGTGTGGATCTGCTTTCTTTTATGGATCATACCCCGGGACAGGGGCAGTATAAAAATCTGGAAATCTACCGGAAACATCAGCCGAATGAAGGCCGGGATTTAAGCGAGGCGGCCTTTGATGCCCTCGTCCAGTCTGAGCTTGAAAAGGCGACGGTTACCTTTGAACAATTGAAGGAACTGGCGGAAATGGCCCGTTCACGGGGGATTTCCGTGGCCAGCCATGACGATGATACGGTGGAAAAGCTGGAGGTGAACGCCCGTCTGGGCGTGGCGATCAGTGAATTTCCGATTACCATGGAAGTGGCGAAAGAAGCGCGGAAGAAGGGATTTAAAACGGTGGTCGGTGCACCGAATATTCTTCTCGGCGGTTCCCATTCCGGGAATCTGTCGGCGCTGGAAGCGATTCGTGAAGGGGCGGCGGATGTGCTTGTGTCCGATTATTATCCCCAGTCACTGCTTCAGGCGGTATTCCGTCTGTTTCAGAGAGAAGGTATTCCGGCCTGGGAAGCTGTCCGCTATGTGACGCTGGCTCCGGCCAGAGCGGCCGGCCTGGCGGACAAATTTGGCTCTATTGCAGAAGGAAAGCAGGGGGATCTGCTGATTGTCCGGAGTGAAAAGGGCTGTCCGGCACTGGAAAAAGTATTTGTTGCCGGCGAGTGTATTCTGGACTGCCATTACCGGAAAGCGGATTAGGAGGAAATCATGGAGACAATATTAGAGATTAAAGGGTTAACAAAGGAGTTTTTTCTGCACGCCCAGCAGAGACTCATAAAAAGCTGCAGAGATATTTCCTTTGCATTAAATAAAGGCAGCTTTATTGGAATTGTCGGAACTTCCGGCGCCGGAAAATCGACAGTACTCCGGTGTATTTACAGAACGTATCTGGCAACGACGGGGAGTGTGGTTTATGATTCCCTGTCCTACGGAAAGCTGGATCTGGTGAAGGCTACAGAACGTCAGATGATTCATCTCAGAAAGGTGGAAATCGGCTATGTATCCCAGTTCCTGACCATTCTTCCGAGAACAACGGCAAAACAGCATGTGATCAGTGGTGCCCTGGATGCGGGCTTCTCTTATGAAGAATCGGTGAAAAAGGCGGAAGAGATGCTTCGCTATTTTAAGTTAAGTGAGAACCTTTGGGATATTTACCCAAATACATTTTCCGGTGGGGAGAAGCTGCGTCTGAATCTGGCCCATGCCATGGTCAAGGCGCCAAGGCTTCTGCTTCTTGACGAGCCGACGGCATCTCTGGACAATCATACTAAAATTCTGGTTAAGGAGCTTTTGATGAAATTGAAGGATGAAGGAACATCGATGATCGGGATTTTCCATGATCTTGAGTTTATGGAAGGACTCTGTGATCATGTCTATAACATATCCGAAGGAAGCTTTCAGCAAGAGAAGGAGGGCGTCTGATGTACGCTGCAGATCTGCATGTACATACCAGGGTTTCCGATGGCAGTATGACGGCAGCGGAAATACTGGCAATGGCAAGGGCGAAGGGGGTAACCCATATTGCCTTTACCGATCATGATACGACAAAACAGTCGGAGGACAATAAAAGGCTGGCGGCAGCCTATGGGATTCAGGCCATTCGGGCAGTAGAGATGTCGGCCTATGACTATGAAAGCCGCAAAAAGGTTCATATCCTCGGCTATGGTTATAAACATACAGAAGCTATTGAAAAAATTGGCCGGGCGACTCTGAAAAAACGGGACGAAAATTGCCGGAGGCAGATCGGAATTTTAAATAAGCTCGGTTTCCGGGTTCCGGAGGATGCGGTGAAGCATCTTGCGGGCGACTGTGTGTATAAACAGCATATTCTGGACTATTTGTTGAAAACCGGCCAGAGTGAAGCTCTGTTTGGGGATATCTATCGGAATATTTTCAAAAACGGAGGCCCCTGTGATTTTGATATCGAATATCCGAGGGCAGAGGATGCCGTCCGGGCCATTTGCAGAGACGGTGGTTTTGCAGTGCTGGCCCATCCGGGGCAACAGGATAATTTTTCGGTAATTCCGGGTCTGGTGGCTGCCGGTCTTTCCGGAATTGAGTGGAATCATCCGTCAAATGATGAGGAAGACCGGAAAAAGGCAGCGGTCTATGCCGGAGAATATGGTCTGTTTCTGACCGGTGGCAGTGATTTTCATGGCCGATATGAGCGGGAAGGCGCGGATCTGGGGACCTGTCCGGCCCATGAAACCAGTCGCTGTCTCTTTGAAAATGAGGGGAAATAATTTAGCAAGAATATAACATTCACTTTGAAAAAAGAAAACATTGGACTGTTATTATAAGGGACGTATTTTAAATAAACCTATTATATGGAGGAAATCATGAAGAAATTGATGGTATTTGCGATGGCAGCAATCATGACAGTAAGTACACTTACAGGATGTGTGCAGAAAACCGATGGAACAGGGGCAGCCCAGTCCGAAGAGACAGCCGTTGCCGATGAAAATGTATTGAATGTTTATACAGCTTTAGAAGATGAACAGGTGAATGATTATCTGGAAGAATTCAAAGAACAGAATCCGAATGTTACGGTAAATGTTACGAGAGAATCCACTGGAGTGATTACATCAAAACTTCTTGCAGAAAAGGACAATCCGGTGGCCGATGTTGTCTGGGGACTTTCCGCAACAAGTCTTCTTGTGCTGAAACAGGAGGGAATGCTGGAAGCTTATGCACCGGAAGGGGTAGAAAACATTCTCCCGCAGTTTAAGGATGATGCGGAGGTGCCTTCGTGGGTTGGTATCGATGCATGGGAAACCGCATGGGTTGTCAATAAGGAAGTGTTGACATCTAAAGGTATTGATACAGTACCGACATCCTATCAGGATCTTCTGGATCCAAAGTATGAAGGACTGATCGTTATGTCCAATCCGGCATCTTCAGGCACAGGACTTTTGACAGTGAACGGCATTCTGAGTCTGTACGGCGAAGAGGCAGGCTGGGAATATCTGGATGCCCTGGACAAAAATGTTGCGGTATATATGCATTCCGGAAGCCAGCCGGCAAAAGAAACGGCTGCCGGTGAATACGGTATCGGAATTTCCTTTGGCTATCGGTGCCTGACTCTGACAGAAGAAGTCGGAAGTGATATCTGCGAAGCCGTATTTCCTGAAGAGGGCTCCGGCTGGGATATGGAAGCCAATGCGCTGATCAAAAAGACCGGAGAAAAAGAAATCTCCAAAAAATTCCTTGACTGGGCAATTTCTGAAAATATCATGAAAAAATATGCAACAAATTATCCAATCGTGGCTACCGGCGTGGGTGAGGATTTACCGGAAGGCTATTCTTCAAATCCGATCGACCAGTTAATTTCGGATATCGATTTTGCAGAAGCGGCTCAAAACCGTGAATCTGTACTGAGTCAGTGGTCCGAGCGTTACGATGCGAAGAGTGCGGAAAAGTAATTAGAAAACGAGGAGTAAACATATGAGTGCAAGTTTGAAGATATCTAATGTATCCAAGGTATTCGATAAAAACGTGGCGCTGAATAATGTGAGTCTGGATATCCAGGCAGGCGAGTTCGTCTGCCTGCTTGGACCTTCCGGATGCGGGAAATCAACATTATTGCGGTTGATTGCTGGTTTGGATCATCCAAGCTCCGGACATATTTATATCGGAGACAGGGATGTGACAAATCTTCCGCCATCCAGAAGGAATTTTGGAATTATGTTTCAGTCCTACGCTTTATTTCCAAATCTGACGGCTTTTGAAAATGTGGCCTACGGCCTTCGAAATAAAAAAATGCGGACGAAGGATATCGAGGAACGGGTCAACCGTCTGTTTGATATGATTAAGCTGTCCCATGCAAAAAATCGTCTTCCGTCCCAAATGTCCGGCGGTGAACAGCAGCGTGTGGCTCTGGCAAGGGCTCTGGCGACAGAGCCGGATTTTCTTTTGCTGGATGAGCCCCTTTCAGCACTGGATGCCAAGGTGCGTCTTTCTCTGAGAAAGGAAATCTGTAATATCCAGAAAGAGCTGAAGCTGACAACCATTATGGTTACCCATGATCAGGATGAAGCGCTGACGATGGGGGACCGGATTATTGTTATGAATAAGGCGGTGGTGATGCAGTCGGGAACGCCGGAGGAAATCTATGAAAAACCGAAGAATCCCTTTGTGGCCGACTTTATCGGTTCTATTAATTTTATCGATGAAGTAAAAAGTAAAGCCTATGGCTTCAGTGAAAAAGGACAGTCAGCCATCCGGCCGGAAAAAATATCCATCGGCCGGGAAGAGAAGGGACTCCGCGGGGAGATTACGGATATCGAATTTCGCGGTTTTTATGACCGTGTTTCCGTTCAGGTGCGGGACCTTCGTTACGGCGATATGTCTCTGGCAGTGGATGTTCCTTTCCAGACAGCAAAAGATATGGCTTTCCGGGTGAATGAAAAGGTATTTCTTAATTTCCCGAAGGAAGAACTTTTGGTATTTGAGTAAAACGTTCGAAGAAAGGGAAGTTAAATAGAATGCGTAAAATAAAAGAAAGAATTCAGCGGTGTACGAAAGAGGAGATTGTGCGTTTTATCGCTATCTATGCCGTGATTGTTTTTCTGGTCCTCTTTCTTGTATGT
>DBGCEW010000183.1:0-3675 GCA_048357495.1 Frisingicoccus sp. | reverse complement strand
TTTAATTAACTTTGAAAATACCGTCATTGTTGTTTCCCATGACCGTTACTTCCTGAATAAAGTCTGTACCCACATTGCAGATATCGATTACGGCAAGATTCAGCTCTATGCCGGAAACTACGATTTTTGGTACGAATCCAGCCAGCTCATGATCAAACAGATGAAGGAAGCAAACAAGAAAAAGGAAGAAAAGATCAAAGAATTGCAGGAATTTATTCAGCGGTTCAGCGCCAATGCTTCCAAATCCAAGCAGGCGACCTCCAGAAAACGTGCTCTGGAAAAAATTCAGGTGGATGAAATCCGTCCTTCCAGCCGTAAATACCCATATATTGATTTTAAACCAAATCGTGAAATAGGAAATGAAGTGCTTATGGTGGATGGTATTTCCAAAACGATTGACGGCGTAAAGGTTCTGGATAATATTTCCTTTATTTTAAACCATGAAGACAAGGTCGCTTTCATCGGACCAAATGTCAATGCCACAACAACTTTATTTAAAATTTTATCCGGAGAAATGGAACCGGATGAGGGAACTTATAAATGGGGCGTCACCACATCCCAGGCCTATTTCCCGAAGGATAATACAAAGGATTTTGCCAGCGATGATACCATCGTTGACTGGATGATGCCATGGTCCCCTGAAAAGGATGTGACCTATGTCCGCGGTTTCCTCGGACGCATGCTTTTCTCCGGCGACGACGGCCTCAAACGTGTCAATGTCCTTTCCGGTGGTGAACGTGTCCGCTGTATGCTTTCCCGTATGATGATGTCGGGAGCGAACACAATGATTCTGGATGAGCCAACCAACCACCTGGACATGGAATCCATCACAGCCCTCAATAATGGCCTGATAAAATATCCGGGAGTGCTCCTCTTCACTTCTCAGGACCACCAGTTTGTGCAGACAACAGCAAACCGTATTATGGAAATTACATCCGGCGGTCTGATCGATAAACAGTGTACTTATGACGAATATCTTGAAAGTGACGAAATGGCAAGAAAACGTCAGATTATGAATATGGACGCACAGATGGAAGAGGACGAAGGCAGCGAAGAATAATTTAAAATCCGATTATAAAAAGATTCCGGACAACCTGAACCGTTGCTCCGGAATCTTTTTAATCTCTTAAATTCTGACCATCTGTGCCTCATTGATTCCGTCCGAATCTCTGATGGAGGCTTTCTCTCTGCTGACGGGTTTCCACCCAGTTTTCTACATAGCCGCAGTCGCTGCAGACATAGCGTATAACCGGTATCTTTCCCACAAGGGTATAGGTCGTTGTATAAATATTATTGCCGCTGGCATGGCGGTACGGATGATCCGGCACACGGATAATCGAATCGGAACCGCACTTGGGACAGCGTTTTTTATTTTTCATGTTTACCGCCTCCTGAGAATAACACCTCAAAATTCCTTTGCTTCATATATTTTCACACTGATGAAATAAGATATCATATAAAATCCCACACAGAATACTGCCGTTCCAACAACCAAAACCCAGAAATAATTGCCTAAAAAAGAATTCAGCATCTGTTCCGGTATCATTTGGGATATAGCGATAATTGCGGCAATCGGAATTAAAATCACGATAAACATAAAATTTCTGGCCCGTTCCACACCGAATTTAAAGAGCAGCGGAATCATAATGCCATAAATAAAGAGTACCAGACAGAACAATGCCGCGGATGCCACCATAATTTCCAGAAACCCTTCACTATTTATCCCCGGAACCTGAGAAAGAAGAAGCCCTGAAACAGCACCCACACAGAGGGCAAACACACCCCAAATCAATGTCATTACATATTTGGACAATACAACGGTTTTTCGGTCCACCGGCATGGTCAGAACATACTTATCCCAGCCGGCCATCTGGTCATAGCTCATTCCAGTTAAGGTCAGCATCGCCATAACCATGGTCAGCATGCTCTGTATATATGTCGGTGATTTCAAATAAAGACTGAATGCGACAAAGAAAATAAAAAGTATGATATACTGTCGTCCATAACGCTTCAACACGGACAGCTCCTTAACTAATAACCCGCTCATACTAATTCTCCCCCTTTACTTTAAACATCAGAATATCCTCCAGCTTCACCGAATCCATCATTAAATTCGGATACTGCTGTTTCACAGCGCTTCGATTATTGACAAGAATATTCCATCCATAGTTTCCCCGTTGAACACCTGCAATATATTTTTTATCCATGACTTCAGCTTCCTCCGGCCGGCAGTGAACAATGGCGTATTCTTCCATAATCCGGTCCTTTTCCTCGGACAAAAAAACTTCACCCTTATGGATAAAGGTAATATAATCTGCTACTTTTTCCAAATCGCTGGTAATATGGGAAGAAATAAGGACACTGTGCTCCTCGTCCTGAATAAACTCCAGAAACATATCCAGAATTTCATCCCGGACTACCGGGTCCAGGCCACTGGTCGCTTCATCCAGAATCAGAAGCTTCGGACGATGGGCCATAGCCACTGTAATCATGAGTTTCATCCGCATTCCTGTAGAAAATTCTTTTACCGGTTTATCCGACGGCAGACCAAACTTCTGAAGAAGCTCATGATAATAAGGACTGTCCCAGTTTTTATAAATCCGCTTCATAAATCCTTCAATTTCTCCGGTTCTCAATGTCTCATGAAAACCTGTGCCGTCTAAAACGACACCGATGTCCTCTCTGAGTCTTTTTCCATCGGTCTGCATACTTCCGCCAAGTACAGAAACCTTTCCGCCATCTTTATGGATCAAATCCATAATAATTTTAATCGTTGTAGACTTGCCCGCACCATTTTCCCCGATCAATCCCATAATGCAGCCGCCCGGCAACTTAAAATTCACATTTTTCAAAGAAAAGCCGGGATAATTTTTGCAAAGCCCCATAACTTCAATCATATATTCCATAGTTATTCCTCCTCATAGACCATTCGGACAATCTCCTGCAGTTCCTCACAGGTAATGCCGCTTCTTTTTGCCAGATTTACGCCCTCAACCAATATATCTTCAATTTTCCGCAGCTGCTCCTCTTTCATCATCTCCGTATTGGCATCGGCTACAAAGCTTCCCCTGCCCACCATCGTATGGATAAAACCGTCTCTTTCCAGCTCTTCGTAGGCCCGTTTTGTCGTTATCACACTAATATGAAGATCCTTTGCCAGTCCACGCATCGATGGAAGCATATCTCCGCCTTTCAGTTCACCGCGTAAAATCATTTCTTTAATCTGTCCTGTAATCTGTTCATAAATCGGCTGTTCACCCGAATTACTGATAAATATATTCACATTTTCTTCCTCCTTTTCCCTTCCTCCGCCTCCTGATGTATTGTCATTATTTATATTGTATATATTCTATATGTACAATATACCATTGTATATATACATTGTCAACACTTTGTTTGTGAATTCTAAAAAAAGCTTCGGTTGAGTTTTCTTCCAAAAGGCGTTATACTGTTTTAAGTGCAACGCTGGTTTTCTATGTTTTGCGCAAAAAAAGACCGTATCGAAAACGGTCCTTATTCAGGAGGATTTACAACTATGTCAACAACACCTTTAATTTCCCAGATGTCTTTTATCTGTATGGGGCTCACCGGAATTTTATGTATTATCATTCCGTTGGTTTTACTATTTTCCTTTAAAAACCGGTTTCAGGTAAGAATTCAGCCCTTCTTTTTCGG
>DBGCEW010000182.1:0-4668 GCA_048357495.1 Frisingicoccus sp. | reverse complement strand
TATACACCGGGAGAACAGCCGAATCAGCCGGGAATGATTAAGCTGAACACGAACGAGAATCCATATCCTCCGGCACCGGGGGTGGCAGCTCTGGCAGAGGGGATGCCTGTGGACAAGTTCCGGTTATATCCGGATCCGGCATCCAGCATACTGGTGGATGCACTGGCTGAATTTTACGGCGTTGACCGGGAACAGGTTTTTGTCGGTGTCGGTTCGGATGATGTTCTGGCAATGATTTTTCAGACGTTTTTTAATTGCAGCAAGCCGGTTTTTTTTCCGGATATTACCTATTCTTTTTATCCGGTGTGGGCGGACGCATTTCGTATTCCTTATGAAACAAAACCGCTGGATGATCAGTTCCGGATTCGGAAAGAGGATTATTACGGAGAAAATGGCGGGGTGATTTTTCCGAACCCAAATGCGCCGACCTCTGTTTTGGAGGATCTGGATTTTATTGAAGATATTTTAAAACATAACCGGGATGTCCTTGTTGTTGTCGATGAAGCCTACATTGATTTTGGCGGACGTTCTGCATTATCGCTGCTTTCCGAGTACGATAATCTTCTGGTTGTACAGACCTTTTCAAAGTCCCGCTCCATGGCGGGGATGCGTATCGGTTTTGCTATCGGACAGGCTGAAACGATTAAAGCGTTGAATGATTTTAAATATTCATTTAATTCCTATACGATGAATCAGGCTTCGCTGATGCTTGGGACTGAGGCGGTAAAAGACCGGGCCTATTTTATAACATGTACGGAAAAAATCATAAAGACCCGCCAGTGGGTGTCTGAGGAGCTGAAAGCCCTCGGATTTGAATTCAATGAGCCGGGGGCAAATTTCATTTTTGCATCCCATCCGAAGTATCCGGCAAAGGAATTATTCGAGGCTCTGCGGAAAGAAAATATTTATGTGCGGTATTTTAACCTTCCGCGTATTGATAATTATTTGAGAATTACGATAGGTACTGACGAGGAAATGAAGACGCTGATTCGTTTCCTTAAAGCATATATGAAATAAATGAATCCGAATCCTCTCAATGGATGGCCGTTGAGGGGATTTATTGCTTTAGAGCAGGATAAATTTAACCATGGGAGTGTGCAGAACACACTTTGTTTGATGCCCGAAAGGGGAAAATGGAGATGAAACATGATGTGCGGATTTCCGTAAGAAATCTGGTAGAATTCATTTTAAGATATGGAGATATTGACCAGCGCATGGGCGCGATGCAGGATGTGGATGCCATGCAGGCGGGAAGCAAAGCCCACCGGAAACTTCAGAAGCAGGGCGGAAGTAATTATCAGGCAGAAGTCAGCCTGAAGCGGAAGATAGTCATTGATGAAGCGCTTAACATTCAGGTAGAGGGACGGGCAGATGGCGTTATTACCAATCCGGCCAACGCTTCGGATGTGATGATTGATGAAATTAAGGGAACCTTTACCAAATTGGAAAGCATAGAGGCACCGGATCTGTTGCATGTGGCCCAGGCGGATTGTTATGCGTGTATGTACAGTGAACTTCACGGTCTGGACCGGATTAAGGTGCGGATAACTTATATTCACCTGGAAACGGAGGAAGTAAAAACCTTTGAATTAGAAAGGGAAAAGGAACCTCTGGAGGCATGGTTTAAAGATCTGGTTTTCCGGTATGCAGAATGGGCCCGTTGGCAGATTGAATGGCAAGAGCAGAGGGATGAAACGATCAGGGACCTGACCTTTCCTTTTGAATACCGGATCAGTCAGAAACGGATGATGAACGGTGTTTACCGGTCTATCGAAGAGCGGAAAAATATCTTTATTCAGGCGCCGACGGGAACAGGGAAAACTCTCGGCACGCTGTTCCCGGCGATTAAATCTATGGGGCAGGGGAAAAGCGGACGGATTTTTTACCTGACGGCAAAAACCATTGCCCGGTCTGTGGCAGAAGAGACGTCAGCCCTTCTTTGCGATCGGGGACTTCGGATGAAATTTGTGACGCTGACGGCCAAGGAAAAAATTTGTCCTCTGGATGAATGCCGGTGTCAGCCGGAATTTTGTGAACGGGCGAAGGGACATTTTGACCGGGTCAACGATGCGGTATTTGATATCATTCATCATGAGGATGGTATCCGCAGGGAAAAAATACTTGATTACAGTGAAAAGCACCGGGTCTGTCCTTTTGAATTTCAACTGGATATCTCCCTGTGGTGCGATGTGATTATTTGTGATTACAATTATGTCTTTGATCCGGTGGTTTATTTAAAGCGGTTTTTTACAGACGCATCCCCATTGTCCAATATGATTTTTCTTGTGGATGAAGCCCATAACCTGGTGGACCGGGCCAGGGAAATGTACAGTGCAGCCCTTTACCGCCGGGATTTTGACAGGGTGTATCAAAAGATAAAACCTTTACGGCCAAAAATGGCCCGGAAGATTCATAAATGCGGTCAGTTTCTCATGGATTTTGAGGAGAGCCGGGAAGTGGACGGAACGGATTTTAAAATTGTGAATGAAGTGGGGAGCTTTGTGCTGAGCCTTATGGGAATGGTGGCGGATATGGAAGAATATCTGAAAGAGGATATGGTCCAGGAGCTCCGGGAAATGGTGACGGAATTGTACTTTGCAGCCCGACGGTTTATAAATACCTATGATTTGGTGGATGAGAAATACGTGATTTACACGGAAGGCAGCGGAAGGGATACGATGGTGAAGATGTTCTGCGTGGATCCATCGGTAAATCTGGATGAGCGTATCGGTCTGAGCCGTAGTTGTATCTTTTTTTCCGCAACGCTGCTTCCGGTCCGGTATTATAAAGAGCTTCTGAGTAAAAAACCGGAGGAAGATTATGATCTGTATGTGGATTCGCCCTTTTCCAAAGATAACCGGTTTATTTTTACGGCGGGAGATGTGAGCAGCCGGTATTCGGCCAGAAACAGGGAACAGTATGCGCGGATTGCCGAGTATCTGCGCCGGATTATCCGGGGAAAGAATGGAAATTATATGGCATTTTTTCCATCCTATGCGTTTATGGAGGCTGTATTTGAAGCATTTACGGAGCGGGAAATGCGAAAGGCCGGCCATGGCATTCAGGTATTCCGTCAGGAGAGCGGCATGGATGAGAATGCCCGTCAGGCTTTTCTGGAAAATTTTAAAGAGGGCAGTCATGAAACAACCCTTGGCTTCTGCGTGCTCGGCGGCATTTTTTCGGAAGGGATTGATTTAAAGGCCGACCGCCTGATCGGAGCCATTGTCGTTGGAACCGGATTGCCGGGGGTGGGAAGTGAACGTGAACTTTTAAAAAATTACTTTGACCGGACCAGGGGGATGGGGTTCGACTATGCCTATTTATATCCGGGAATGAATAAAGTGCTTCAGGCCGGAGGCCGGGTTATCCGCTCCGAAAGAGACCGGGGAGTGATTGCACTTCTTGATGAACGGTTTAATTATTCCGCTTATCAGAGACTTTTTCCCAGGGAATGGCTGCCGTGCCAGAAATTAAACATGGATTTTGTGGAGAACAAAATCGAAAAATTCTGGACAGAACAGATAAATCATCTATAATAAAACTAGAGAAATATAAGGAGGTTATTCTATGCTAATTACGATTTGTATTGGAAGTTCCTGTCATTTAAAGGGTTCCAGAAGCGTTATTCAGGGATTGGAGAAAAAAATCCGGGAAAATAATCTGGCTTCCAAAATTGAATTAAACGGATCCTTTTGCACCGGTGAGTGTGAAAAAGGTGTGTGTGTAAAAATTGATGAAGAATTGTTTTCCGTTTCACCGGAAACTGTAGATAAATTTTTTGAGGAAGAGGTACTCAGGAGGGTTAATTAGTGGCTGTAATTGGATTTAAGACGGCAAAGTGTAAGGATTGTTATAAATGTGTCCGCATATGCCCGGTGAAAGCCATTCATACAGATGCCGAACATGTCCGCTATGTTGCGGATGAGTGTATACTCTGCGGCCGGTGTCTGGAGGCCTGTCCTCAAAATGCCATTATCAGTATCAGCGATGTATGCAAAGCCAAAAGTTATATCCGGGATGGGTATAATACGGTTGTCTCTCTGGATCCGTCTTATCTGGGACTTTTCGGAGATAAAGAAAATGGAAGCGGGCAGCTCCGGGGGGCATTGTATAAACTGGGATTTAAGCATGTCCGGGAAACTGCAGAGGGCGCTATCCATGTGACAAAAGCTTATGAACGCCTTATTCAGGCCGGTGAAATGAATAATATTATTACATCTTCCTGTGCGGCGATCAATGATTTGGTGGAGCGGTATTATCCGGATATGATTCCTTATATGGCCCCGGTGGTTTCTCCGATGATTGCCCACGGTATGATGCTGAAGGAAGAATACGGTCCGGATGTCCGGGTTGTATATATAGGAAATTGTACAGCCAAGGGCCGGGAGTCCCTGCGGGACCAGTGCCGGGGAACCTTTGTGGATGCCGTGATGGATTTTCAGGAACTGCGCCGCTGGTTTAAAGAAGAAAATATCAACTTAAAAGAATGTGAAACTTATCCGAGAGAGGGAAAGAACCCTCAGATTAATGGCCTTTACGGTGTCAGCGGAGGTATTTTATCCGCTGTGAATGCGGATAAAGGCTTTGGCAAATATGAACAGCTTTATGTGGACGGGATTGACTCGGTGGTTGAATTGTTTGAGTGTATCCGAAACGGAGAAATCAATA
>DBGCEW010000181.1:0-3684 GCA_048357495.1 Frisingicoccus sp. | reverse complement strand
GGATTCTTTAATGGCATCTGTAATTTCAATGGATCCATGACTGACCTGGGTAGACCAGCAGTTTGCCGGAGGCTGGACTTTATCAAAAGTAATCAGTGTAGTGATATAGGTTTCCGGTGTGATCACACCCTCCTCCAATCCGGCGGCGGCGGTGAGCATTTTAAAGGTTGATCCCGGCGCTGTTTTCTGCATGGTTGCCCGATTGTAAAGAGGCAGTGATTCGTTTTCCAAAAGATATCTGTAGTAATCGCTGTCTCCGATCCGGTTGGCATCATAACTTGGATAGGATACCAGAGCCAGAACTTCGCCGGTATTTGGATCTGTTGCCACGAGAGAACCCGAACACGGGTCCAGTGCAAGCATATCCGGAGTGATTTCCAGATTTTTGATTTTATTATAAACAAACGCATAGGGATCCAATGTGCCCGCAATAAGTCCGTCATAATCGGCATCTTTTTCAAGGACATTCTGTTCGTAAAGAAGCTGACAGATCTGTGAACCGTTAATAATGCCCTGATCCAACATGGACTGATAAACGATTTTTGAAAAGCTTTTGTTTTCTTCCAAATCCAGAAGAATATACTCGGTCAGAGCAGAATATATTTCATCTGAGTCCAGAAAGGTATTTGAGATATCCAGCGCCGAAACGCTGATCGCATCCTTTCCGACAGCATAATGCAGATATTCGTAAAGACTGGTGTTTCCTGTAGCCCATTTCTGGCTGGTTTCATCATCCGAAGATAATTTTGATGTATCAAGAATACCATTATTAGTAATTATATTTTCGATAAGTTCAATATATTCCCGTTCTTCCTCAGAACATCCATTATATGAATTCTTATTGGTACCGTCCAGAAGATGACGGATAATATCAAATTTGCCGCTTTCGTGGGCCACATACAGCTCGTAAACGCTTTTTTCCAGAGCTGAGGCATCCTTCTCGGCCAGACGATCCAAATCGATAATGCCGTTTTTTATAAAAGCAAAATAAACATCATTGATTTCAATCCGGTCTTCACTGGAATCTGAAAGTTTCTGAAGAACGATTCCTGCGATTTCCTCCTCAAGCAGGTCATAAGCTTTGGTCTGATAGTCTTTGTCCAGAGTCAGATAGAGATTATTCCCCTGAGTCGGTTCGACTCTTTCAGCAACCTCCAGAACATTTCCGAGACTGTCAACATAAACGGTCTGATGGCCTTTTTCCCCCTGAAGTTCTTCTTCAAAGGATTTTTCAATTCCGGTTTTTCCGACGATATCGCCGGAGGCATAGCTGCTGTTTCCGGCCTGTTTATAATATTCAAGTTCATCTTCGGATATCTGACCACAATAACCGGTAATATTTGAAAAATATTTGCTGTCTTCATACTGACGGATGTAATCCTGTTCAATGGTAACTCCCGGCAGTTCGGCCGTATTTTCTTTGATTTTTGCAACCAGTGTATCACTGACATCGGAAACGATATTGACCGATAAATACTGTTCATAGCGTTTCATATAAAGCTCATAACGGATGGCAGCTATTTTTAGGGCTTCTTCCACCGGATAGCTATCATCGATTCCGAACATGGAGGTTTCCTCATCACCGTGGCACATATAATCAAAGAGCTCTTCCACGGTGACATTTTTCTGTTCGTCAGAAAGCTGGTCGATATTGTCCTTACCATAGACATTTCTTATAAAACGAAGAAGGGTATTTCCCTTGGCGGTAAATTCCAGAGTTCCGTCTTCATAGAGATGAATCGGTATATTGTATACAGCTTCATAGCCGGAGTCTTCAATTAACTGAATTAACTGAGAAATCATGGCATTTTTCGAAGCATTGGTATCTAAAACCGAACTGTCTTCGATGGTAATTGAATTCGCCAGCCGGTTATAGGCAATGACTTTACCATTCCGGTCATAAATGGTTCCCCGGGAGCTTGGAAGTTCGGTATCTTTCTGAATACGGTATGTAAAGCTTTCAAGATAATTTTGTCCTTCAATAACCTGCAAAACAAACACTTTGTAGATGAGCATCGCAAAAAGAAGGGTGAAAAAGGCACTGAGCACAAAGATCCGTGACTTTGCAAGTTCGGAAATATAATTAAGCAGCTTTTTAATCAATACGGTTTTCACTTCCTTTAATCTCAATCTTCCGGTTGATCCAACTGAACAGCCGGTACAGGAACACGGCAAGGATCAGTGTGTAGACCATTTCGGGAAGAATAATTTTTCTGAAATAATATAAAAAATCCATACGGCCGCGAGTAAGAAAGGTACAGAGATATATAATGATACCATAAAAAATATCCGCAGCGCCGATCACAACGATAGGGAGGGTCATATCTTCTTCATAAAATATCTGTTTAATGTAACCGGTAAGATAACCGATCAGGGAAAAGATGAGGGCATAAAATCCGAAATACATTGAAAACATAGTGTCCATTAATATTCCGAAGAAAAAACCTACAAGACAGCCCTCCGTTTTACCCCGGAGCATACCGATGGAAGCTGTACAGATAATGAAAAAATTAGGCACAATACCCCCGAGAGGAAGCTGGGTAAAAATACCGGTCTGAAGAAAAAATACAAAAATAATCATGACAACGTAAAAAATAAAACGCCGCATTTTAAGATGCCCCCTCTTCCGCTGTTTCCGATTCGGAAGCAACCAAATCGGCTTTTAGCTGGGTGATGACCATGACATTGGTAATATTATCAAAGCTGACTTTTGGTGTGATTTTTGCATTTTGTGAGAGGTTTGAGCTGTCCATACTTATATCACTGATGTATCCGATGACAAGACCTGGAAGATATTTATCGCTGATATAAGAGGTGACAACCTCATCACCGGCAGTAATCTGGGCATCCTTTGAAATCATTTCCACATCTAAAAGCCCTTCTTCGTAAAGCTTTAAATCACCGTTAACAATACAGAGTTCGGTGGATTTTGAAAGCATACCGCTCACACTGCTTGTATCGTCAATAATAGCCCGGACTGTTGCATTTGTCGGGGATACGTCCGTAACAATGCCTGCAAGACCATTGTCATAAATAACATTCATATCTTTTTTTATACCGTCATTACTGCCCTTGTCGATAATAAAATTATGATACCAGTTTCCGGCTTCTTTACTGATGATCCGGGCGCCGACCATCTCATAGTCCGGGTAAACCTCTTTCATTTTGAGAAGCTCTCTGAGAGATTCAAGCTCTGAAAGATTGTTCTCCATTGAAGAAATCTTCGTATTCAGCTGATTGATTTCCTGTTTCAGACTTTCATTCTCTGCCAGCAGATCATTAACAGAACGGCTGTGCTCCCGCTGCTCTCCGACCCACTGTCCCATACTGTTGAGTCCTTTTTCCATAGGCAGGAGCAGGGCGCTGATGCCCTTTTGTATACTGAGTTTTTCGCCCTGGTTATTCAGGCTGACGCCGATGAAAAGCAGACACAGGCCAATAATAAGCCATAAAACATATCTTGGCTTCATCTGTTTCTTTTTATTTTTATTCATGGGTTTAACCTTCTTTAACTAAATATTGCTTCCTTTACTGAAAAAGCTACGGTATTCAGCTTTGGATCCTTCATCACAGCACCCAGTCCCCGGACAACGCTTTCATCCGGAGATTCAGACATGGTCACGGGAATACTCAGTTCCCGCTCCAGATATAACTGGAGATTTGAGAGACAACTGCCCTGGCCGG
>DBGCEW010000180.1:0-4973 GCA_048357495.1 Frisingicoccus sp. | reverse complement strand
CTTATCTGGAACGGTTTCTGGAAGAAGTCAATGAATATCTGGCAGAAATTCAAAGATATCGTATTCGGTATAAAAATCAGGAAATCCGTCTGAAAGAGCAGATTGAAGAAATCAGCCATGATCTCCGGACACCATTGACGGCGATTCTGGGGTATTTAAAAACGATGGACCAGACGGGATTGAGTGCGGATGACAGAGAAGCTATGGAGGTTGTGATCAGAAAGTCGAAAACACTGCAGGCGCTGATTAACCAATTTTATGAATTGTCTCAGGTCAGTGCTGAAGACTTTAAAGTTGAGACGGAATTGCTGGATGCGGTACAACTTGTGAAGGAAAGCTGTCTGGCTCATTATAATGGGCTGGAACAGAGAAAACTGAAGGTGACTATGAATCTTCCGTCAGAGCCCCTGTGGATATCCGCAGATAAAAACGGATTGGAACGGGTATTTTCAAATCTCCTTAAAAATGTGGAAAGATACGCCAGATCAGAGTTTTATGTGTGTCTGAAAAGGGATGACGGCGGGATACGGATAATTTTTGGTAACGATATTGAAGCCGGGATGCGGCTGGAGGATCCGGAAAAACTTTTTGACCGTTTTTATATGGGGGCTGCATCACGAAGCCAGGGCGGGACGGGGCTCGGTCTGACGATCAGCAGACATTTAGTGGCGAGTATGGGTGGAAGGATTCATGCAGTATATAGAGAGGCGAATGGAAAGGACTATCTGGAAATAGAGATATTTATGGCATAAGGGCCGGTTCTGAGATTTTATTGCAGTGAATGTTTCGGGTAGTCGCTGGAAAAGGCATATTCCTTTGAAAAAAATTCAGAGGAGTGTGCCTTTTTTGTGATGAAAGCATATTATAGGAAATAAAAGGGCAGGAGTGGGACGGATGGAACAAATTACAAATTTTATTAAACCTGAACTTATGGTTGTGGCCGTTGTCCTGTATTTTATCGGCACGGCCTTAAAAAAATCGGAGATGGTGAAAGATAAATACATTCCATTTATACTGGGTGGCATTGGCATCGTGGTCAGTGCTGTTTATGTCTTTTCTGTATGTGACTGTAATTCGGGACAGAATAGGGGAATCGCTTTATTTACGGCGATAACCCAGGGAATACTGGCCGCGGGGTTGAGCACCTATGTGCATCAGATGATCAAACAGTCGGGAAAAAATAAATAAACATACCGTTAAAAGTATGATAAAATAAATAAAAAGCGAAAGAAAGGCAGGAAGGCGAATGGCAAAGCTCAGAAAAATGCTGGGACGGGTGGATGGACCGGAGATTGTTGAATTGATGGCCGTTATTGAGACTCAAAGTAAAGAAACGCTGTCGGGCTGGGCTCTGGACTGGGCAGAAAATTCTTTTCTGACAATTTACGAGAAATATTATGGGGAAGATTTCCGGCTTCGGAATCTTGTTGGAATCTGCAGGGAATGTCTGAATGGAGAAAGAGCTTTTAAGGAGGTTAAACCACTTTTGAAGGAAGCCAGAGAGATAGCCAAAGGGGCGGAAGAACAACCAATCGCTCAGGCGGCGGCCCGGGCGGTTGCAACAGCCTGTGCAGTTCCTCAGACAGTGACAAATGCTCTGGGTTTTACATTTTATGGTGCAGCAGCCATGGTTTATGACCAGGAAGGTATCGAAGGAGCGGCGGAAGTTTATGATAGGATGGCGGCCAAAGAACTTCAGAGGATGTTGGACAGTCTGAAAGCGGTGTCGGTGGAGGATGAAAAAAATCCGGTCAAAGTGACGTGGCATTGCTGACGGAAAATGTCGATAATTTCAATTTAAAACAGTTGTTGAAAATCATTTTCATTATGCTATAATGAGGGTAAGGGAAACACATTTTTATTAAGGGGGAGTATCCAATGAGAATTTATAAAACAAAGGACTATGAGGACATGAGCCGTAAGGCAGCCAACGTGATTTCTGCCCAGGTGATCACAAAACCGGACTGCGTTCTCGGACTTGCAACAGGCTCTACGCCGATTGGCACTTACAAACAGCTGATTGAACGGTATCAGAATGGGGATCTGGATTTTTCGGAAGTAAAATCTGTGAATCTGGATGAGTACAAAGGACTGCCAAAGGATCATGATCAGAGCTACTACTATTTCATGTATACAAATCTTTTTAAAGACATTAACATTGATCTGGATAATACAAATATTCCAAATGGCATGGAACCGGACAGCGATAAGGAATGCGACCGCTACAATAAAGTGATTGAAAGCATGGGCGGTGTGGATTTACAGGTTCTCGGCCTTGGTCATAATGGCCATATCGGATTCAACGAACCGGAAGATGTTTTTGAAAAACAGACACATTGTGTGGATTTAACGGAAAGCACCATCGAAGCAAATAAACGTTTCTTTGCTTCCGCAGACGATGTTCCGCGTCAGGCTTATACGATGGGAATTAAAACGATCATGCAGGCAAAGACAATACTTCTTGTTGTCAGCGGTGAGGATAAGGCGGCCATTTTGAGAGATTCTTTATTTGGACCGATTACACCTCGGGTTCCGGCATCGATTCTCCAGTTACATAACAATGTTATTGTTGTTGCGGATGAAGCTGCGCTGAGTTTAATTGACTAAGAGAGGAGTGTCTATTGTGACAAAAAAAGAAATACTTGATGCTATTCATGGACAGATGATTATTTCATGCCAGGCGGTTGCCGGCGAACCGTTATATATGGAAGACGATTCGATTATGTATCTGATGGCACGGGCTGCAAAGATGGCGGGAACACCGGCCATCCGGACAAGCAGTATCCGTGATGTTGCAGCGATTAAAAAGGAAACCGGACTTCCGGTGATTGGTCTGGTAAAAATCCAGTATCCGGGGTATGAAGGCTATATCACACCGACGATGAAAGAAGTGGATGATCTGGTTGCAGCAGGTTCTGATGTTGTTGCTCTGGACTGTACGATGAGAAAGCGTGGCGACGGCACAACAATTAATGAATTTATTGCAGCTATTCGGGAAAAATATCCGGAGATTATTTTGATGGCAGATATTTCGAATTATGAAGAAGGTATAAACGCATGGAAATGCGGCGTGGATATTGTCGGTACAACGATGAGTGGCTACACGGAGTATACGTCAAAGAAAGACGAACCGGATTATGAGCTGATGCGGCGTCTTGCAGAGGATACGGATATTCCGGTCATTGGCGAAGGAAAAATTCACTATCCGGATCAGGCGGTGAAGGCGCTTCAGACCGGCGCATGGGCGATTGTTGTCGGCGGAGCGATTACGCGGCCATTAGAAATTGCACAGCGTTTTATGAAAGCGATTGATGAAAGCAAGGGCGTGAAATAATGAGAATAGCAGCACTGGATATTGGAGGAACTTCGATTAAATCTGGCATCTGGGACGGACATGAGACCAGCGAGCTGAAGGAATGGGATACCAATGCGAGCAGAGGCGGCGCCTATCTGATGGAACGGGCAAAAGAAATTTTACATACCTATGGCGATTTTGATGCAATCGGCATCAGCACAGCCGGACAGGTGGATTCGAAACAGGGAAGTATTTTCTATGCCAATGATAATATTCCCGAATATACAGGAACCAGAGTCCGGGATATTCTGGAGGCCGAATTCGGTGTTCCGGTGGCCGTGGAGAATGATGTAAATGCGGCAGCCCTCGGCGAGCTTTATTTTGGAGCCGCTAAAGGTGCGAAGAATTTCCTGTGTCTGACTTACGGTACAGGGGTCGGCGGAGCAATTGTCGTGGACGGCGCTATCTATTCCGGACATACTTATTCCGGCGGAAGTTTTGGAGGAATACTGATCCATCCGGAAGCCATTGAAGAAGGTGTGGAATTCAGCGGATGCTATGAAAAGTATGCTTCAACAACGGGTCTGGTGAGGGAGGCTATGAAGGTGGATCCATCTCTGGATAACGGTCGGAAAATATTTGAAGCCTTTGAACGTCCGGAAATCCGGAAGGTCATTGACCGGTGGATTGATGAAATTGTCTATGGGCTGGTGAGTCTGATTCATATTTTTAATCCATCGGATATTTTGCTGGGCGGCGGCATACTGGCTCAAAATTATATTATTACCGAAGTAAAACGGAGAGTTCATGAACGGGTATCGCCGGGCTTCCGATGTGTAAATCTGTTACAGACAGGTCTTGGAAACCAGGCCGGACTGATGGGGGCAGCCCATCTGGCATATCAGCTTAAAGAAATGAAATAAAAGAAAATAGAAACAGCGGTTTTTCAGCACAAAGAATGTGTCTGAAGACCGCTGCTTTTTATTTTTGCTCCGATTATAACAGTTTTTTTGCAATAGACTGGGCAGTGGCTGCCCTCGCGGCAGAATAAAGTTCCGGATTTTTTCGACAAAATCCGTAGAAAAGACAATCGATAAGAAACATCTGACCAACCTTCGCGGCGATGGAGCCGGACTGGAGAGGACTTTCGTTATATCCGCACAGGAGAACAACATCAGCGAATTCGGCAGCCCGGGATTTTTTAAAATGAGTAATGAGGATAATCCGGACCTTATTGTGTTTTGCCAGTTTCAGAATTTCTTCCATATCTCTGGTTGAACCGGAATAGGAGAAAAATAAAATGACATCACGGGATGTGGTCAGAGCCGTAGCCATAGCCTGCATATGAGAGTCTCCGATATGGATGAAATTCGGGGAAGCGGTGGAAAAGCGGGCCCAGGCTTCCATAGCCATAACCATACTGCCCCCCTGACCGAAACAGTAAACGCGACGGGCATTAGAAAGAAGATTTACAGCCTTTGTCAGAGCATCTTCATCTAACAGATCCAGAGTTTCATTTAAGGATACAATACTTGAGGCGTGAAGTTTACGGCACATGGTATCAAAATCATCTTCATGATTAATCGTCTGAATACCATCGGAGGGGTCCCCCAAGTCCGTTACACGATCCGATTTTGCCAGAGCCAGTTTTAGGTCATTGTAACCGGAAAGTCCGAGA
>DBGCEW010000179.1:0-14531 GCA_048357495.1 Frisingicoccus sp. | reverse complement strand
ACTGTGAAAGAAAAAGACAGGGATGAACGGAAGAATTACTGGGGATATGGCCCGGCGGATTACAGGGCTGTGAAACCGGATTATGGAGTGCGACCGGAGCTGGCAGCGAATGAACTGAGAAGTCTTGTAAAGGCTTTTCATAAAGAGGGAATGGAAGTTTATCTGGAAATTCTCTTTGATAAAGCCGGAGATACGGAAAAAAAGCTGGCGTGTCTGAGGCATTGGGCAGCAGAATATCATGTGGATGGCTTTCATCTGAGTGCGGCAACAACGCCGATGGCCGATGTTCTATCCGATCCGATGCTGTCGGATAAAAAAATTATGAGTGAAAATTTTGATGGGTCCTGTGACCGGAATCCGGAAGGAAGACGCCGGGCGGTATATCATAACGGCTTTCAGGAAACTATGCGGCGGTTTCTGCGCGGGGATGCAGAGGCTGCCGGTGGATTTGCAGACAGTGTATTAAAACGTTCTTCGGAACAGGGGTATGTTCAGTATATGACGAATAACAATGGATTTACCCTGATGGATCTGGTATCTTATAACAGCCGTCATAATGCGGATAACGGGGAACATAATCTGGATGGCACGGACCAGAATTTAAGCTGGAATTGCGGTGAAGAAGGGCCGAGCCGGAAAAAAGAGGTGAACCGCCTGCGCAGGCAGCAGCTTAAGAACGGATGGATCTTAAACATTTTTCAGCAGGGAACACCTCTGATCTATGGGGGAGATGAGTTTGGTAACAGTCAGAAGGGAAACAATAATGCATGGTGTCAGGACAATCAGATTTCATGGCTGGACTGGAATCTGCTTACGAAAAACCAATGGCTCTTTGAGTTTGTCCGGGAACTGATTGTTTTAAGAAAAAAAGAAAAACTGCTTCATCCTTCGGAGCCCTTTAAGATGACGGATAAAAATTCCAACGGGTTGCCCGATGTATCTTTCCACGGAAAATCACCATGGTTCTGGGAGGATGGAAACCGGACACGGTGTATGGGATGTATGTATGCCGGAAAGAATGAAGCCTGGTATTTTGCCTATAACATGAATTCCCTTCGGGAAACCTTTGCATTGCCGAGGCTGCCTGAAAACGGGGTGTGGGAGGTTTACCTGGATACGGCGGAATTCTGGGAAAAGGGCCGGACTGCGGCAGACGGAGAAATTCAGGTGGAAGATCACAGCATTGTCTTATTGCATGGAAAGTCCGGAGAATAAAAGGATACAGGTCCGGGAATCTTACAGAACTGTAAGATTCCCGGACTTGTATCCTTTAAGGGGCAGAATTATAATGATAGCATAACCAAAGAAGGGAATGGGAGGGTATGAAGAACAGAATTTTATTATTAGAGGACGACAGGAGTCTGGTGGATGGTCTTGTATATTCATTGAAAAAGAGCGGTTTTGATCTGGAGGCAGCCGGGACTGTTGCTGAAGCATATCAGCTTCTGAACCGGAATAGCTATGATCTTTTGTTGCTTGATATTACGTTACCGGATGGAACGGGATATGATGTATGTGAGGAGATTCGAAACAGAGGGAACCGGATACCGATCATTTTTCTGACTGCCATGGATGAAGAAGTTAATATTGTCCGGGGGTTGGACAGCGGCGGAGACGATTATATGACAAAGCCATTTAAATTAGGGGAGCTGTGTTCACGGATTCGGGCGCTTTTGCGGCGGAGTGGGATGACGGCGGCTATGGATACGAACCGGTTGTGTTCCGGACCTGTCCGTATCGAATTGACAGAGGGTAAAGTTTTTTTTGAGGACCGGCTTCTGGAACTGACCGGCGCCGAATACCGCTTGCTTTGTCTGTTTATAAAAAATGCAGGGAATACGCTGACCCGAAATAAAATTTTAGATACATTATGGGATGGCAGTGGAAATTTTGTAGATGATAATACGCTGTCTGTTTATATTCGGCGTCTGAGGGAAAAAATCGAAGCAGATCCCTCGAATCCCGAATATTTATTGACAGTACGGGGATTTGGATATCAGTGGAGGCGAATCGGAAAATGAGCTTTCTTCAGGAAAAGCAATCACGGAAGTACGTTCGGTTTTTGGTAATATTTATAATAGTCATGTTTCTTTTTTCTTTTTTAATCAGTTGGCTGCATGGGAAGGAATCCTGGTCTGTGATGCTGGATCTGGAAGAAAGGACGGTTTCTTCACTTCTGGCGCAGGGGGTATCGCCGGAAGCTATTTCTACTGCATTGAAAAATACTTCTGTAACAGAGGAAGGAATCCTGTTTTTGCAGAAGATCGGACATACAGAAACGGTGTCTCCGTGGCTTTTTCCTTCAATCAGAGAAACGGCAGGGCGATTCGGAGGATTCACACTGTTTTCAATGGTTGTTTTGGGAAGTGCTTTGCTGGCTGTGTCCATTGTTTTTTTACAGAAACGGGAAAAATTATATCAAGAAGCTGAAGCGGTTATCATCCGGTACACAGAAGGAAAGTTTGACAGTAAATTGCCCGGAAAGAAAACGGGAACCATTTATCAGCTTTTTCACGGGATTGACCGGCTTGCAACGGTATTAAAGTCCAGAAATGAAACCGAACATAAAACAAAGGAGTTTTTGAAGAAGACGATTTCGGATATTTCCCATCAGTTGAAGACGCCTCTGGCAGCCCTTACCATGTATACGGAGATTATTCAGAATGAGCCGGAGAATACAGAGGTTGTCCGGGAATTTTCAGGGAAAATCATGCAGTCTTTGGAACGGATGGAAGAACTGATACAGTCTCTGTTGAAAGTGACGCGGCTGGATGCCGGTTATATTCCCTTTGAAAAGGCCTGTTATCCGGTGCAGGAGGTTATTTTTCGGGCATCACAGCAATTCATTACCCGGGCAGAGAGGGAGGGAAAAGAAATGGTTTTCCGTGGCAATAGAAATGCGACCTGTGTCTGCGATTTGGAATGGACAGGAGAAGCTGTCGGGAATTTAATAAAAAATGCACTGGATCATACAAATGCCGGAGGGAAAATCGTTGTGGAATGGGAAGCCTCGCCAACAATGCTGCGGATATCGGTGGCAGATGACGGACAGGGAATTTCCCAGGAAGATATTTATCATATTTTTAAACGTTTTTACCGTAGCGGGAAGTCCTCGGAACGGGTGGGAGTGGGGCTGGGACTGCCATTGTCAAAGGCCATTATTGAGGGGCAGGGCGGCACGCTCACTGTTCAGAGTGAAAAGGGTCTGGGAACGGTATTTACGATTTCCCTCCTTACAAATCTGTAAGCTGAAATTCACCGGACTGTAAGCCGGAGGCATTATAATTCTTTCTATAAAATGAAAGAAAAGGATGGTGCATAGTTTGGAAATTTTAAAAGTAGAACATTTGTGTAAAACCTATGGAAAAGGAAATGGGGAAGTCAAAGCATTGCAAAATGTTTCGTTCACTATGGAGAAAGGGGAATTTGCAGCTGTTGTGGGCGAATCCGGTTCGGGAAAAAGCACATTATTAAATTGTATCGGCGGCTTGGATCATCCAACATCCGGAAAGATATGTCTGGATGGCGAGGACCTTTTTGCCATGAATGAAAATAAACGGACGATTTTCAGAAGGCAGAATATCGGATTTGTTTTTCAGTCATTTCAGCTCGTTCCCGAATTAACCGTAGAGCAGAATATTATTTTTCCATTGTTGCTGGATTATAAGAAACCGGATCCGAAGCGAGTGGAGGAAATGATGGAAGTTCTTGCGCTGACGGAGCGGCGCAGTCATTTGCCGGGACAGTTGTCCGGCGGACAGCAGCAGAGAGTTGCTATCGGACGGGCATTGATTACCCGGCCAAAGCTGATTCTTGCGGATGAGCCAACGGGGAATCTTGACAGTAAAAACAGTCAGGATGTTATGGAGCTTCTGCTTCAGGCATCCAGACGTTACCAGCAGACCATTCTGATGATCACGCATAACTCCGGTCTGACATCGTCTGCAGACCGGGTGATGCGGGTATCCGATGGAATTCTTACGGATCTGGGAGGAAAAAACAATGAAAAGTTATCTTGATTTGATTCCCATATCGGCAAAGGTCAGGAAAAAACAGACACGGATGATACGGCTGTGTATTGTTCTTTCTGTTTTTTTAGTCGCATCTATTTTCAGTATGGTGGACATGGATATACAGAGTATGAAACGGCAGACAATATTGTCGGATGGTGCCTGGCATGCGGCATTTAAAGGCATCGATGGGGAGCAGATGACCCTCATCCGGGCAAGACCGGAGGTTGTGGAAAGTTCCCGGTATGGGGTAGAAAATTATCATCTGGATATGAATTATCAGGTAAATGGTACTCAGACGGCGGTATGCGGCGCTGATGCAGCATTTTTAGATCTGTATCCGGCCTTTGAAATTACAGAAGGCAGTTTTCCGGAAGGAAATGAAGAGGCACTCGTTACAGAAAATATGAGAAAACAGCTGTCTCTTGCGGTGGGACAGAGCTTTGAACTGGAGACACCGGAGGGGAAGCGGACATTCCGGGTCAGCGGTTTTGTCAGGGATACCGCAACGCTGCTGCAGGGCGGCGCATATGGCCTGTTTCTGAATATGGAAGCCTATATGGCCTGGTTTCAGAAAGACATGGCGGAAGCGGATGTTGTCTTTTATGTGCAGTTTACGCCATTTTGCAGGATTCAGGATACGATAGAAGATATTTGTCAAAGTATGGGGATTTCAGAAGATCAGGTCGGACAGAATGTAGAATTACTCGGGCTGATGCTGCAAAGTGAGGATACCTATATTTTGAAGCTGTACTACACGGCGTTTCTGTTGGCAGTGCTGGTGGCAGCCGCGGGGATACTGATGATTGTCGGCAGCCTGAACAGCAATGTGGCCCAGAGAACAGAATTTTTTGGCATGATGCGATGTCTTGGTGCAACAGAAAAACAGGTCAGACGGTTTGTGCGTGTTGAGGCTCTTTCGTGGTGTCGGACGGCGATTCCGCTGGGGCTTGCCGGAAGTATGATGATTGTATGGCTTCTGTGCGGCATGTTAAGGGCGATCAGTCCTACCTATTTCGGAGAAATGCCGGTCTTTGCAGTGAGCTGGGGAGGCCTCGCTGCCGGTTTTGTCATAGGGCTTTTTACAGTGTTGGCTGCAGCGCATACGCCGGCAAAAAAGGCGTCAAAGGTATCGCCGCTGGCAGCAGTGACCGGTAATGCGGATACGATCTTCGCAGTAAAGCGGGCAGCAGATACACGGTTTCTTCGGGTAGAAACTGCCCTGGGGATTCATCATGCGACCGGTAGTAAAAAAAATATGATTCTCCTTGCCGGTTCATTTGCCCTGAGCATTCTTCTTTTTCTGAGTTTCAGTACAGGGGTGGATTTTATGAGACATGCTTTAGTTCCGATGCGTGCGGATACGCCGGATGTATCGGTGGTCAGTCCGGACAATAGCTGTTCTGTCCCGGATGCACTGTTTCAGGAGCTAAAGGGGAAAACGGAAATTAAACGGATTTTCGGACGCAGCTTTGCCTATGACTTACCAGCAGTTATACATGGAGAAGATTGGCGGGTGAATCTGATTTCTTATGAAGAAAACCAGTTTCAATGGGCAGAAAAGGATTTAACGGCAGGAGATATGGAAAAGGTTAAAAACGGACAGGGTGTTTTAATGGTAACCCATCCAAAAGTCACTGCCGATGCAGGGGAATGGATAGAATTACAGACAGAGCTTGGAATTCAGAAGGTTTGTGTGGAAGGCGTGCTGTCCTATGCGCCCTTTAACAGGGATGAAAATACAGGAACGATCATCTGTTCTGAAGCTTTATTCAGAGAGCTGACTGGAGAAAAGGGATATACGATTATTGATATACAGCTTCAAGATCCGTCGGACAGTGTTGTGGCGGAGATACGGGAAATGGCCGCGGACGGATTCGTTTTTTCCGACCGGAGGGAACGGAACAGTGAAATCCGTGGAACCTATTATTCCTTTGCCATATTTGTGTATGGATTTTTGGCAATTATAGCATTGATCGCAGTGTTTAATATCATTAATAGCATTGGGATGAGTGTATCTGCGCGGCTGCGTCAGTATGGAGTAATGCGTGCCATAGGAATCCGTATAGGACAGCTTCAGACAATGGTTGCTGCAGAGGCAGCTTCCTATATAGTCATCGGTGTGGTCATCGGATTATTTACAGGACTTCCTCTCCACTATTTCCTGTATCAGCAGCTTATTACATCCAGATGGGGAACGCCATGGAATTTTCCGGTGCCTGAGATGGGAATTATCATGGCGGTACTTGTCATTTCAACAGTGATTGCAGTGATGGGACCTGTAAAGCGTATCCGGGAAATGTCGATTGTTGATACGATCAGCGCCCAATAGTTTTTCCCTCCGGTCTTTTGGTCTTGAGGAAGGCCGGAGGGGATTTTTTAATAAAAGTGGTGTTCGGAATAATCATCCTTTGGAGGGAAGTCTCCGATATAAGGCAGGTCATGGCGGTTTTCCACGATCATTGTATCCGGAGTGTCCTCGTAGTTAAGATAGTCATCCACCAGGTGGTTTACCTTTGGAAACCAGTGGTGGATTTTTTTGCTGCCATCATAAAGAGCCATAAAAAAACCTCCTTTGCTGTAAATCTGATTATAGTTTGAAGCAAAGGAGGAAAAATTATTCCGGATAGACAAGACGTTCCGGACCGATATTTTCCAGAACTTCTTTTAAAAATTTACCGGCCAGATAATTGGCCATCGGAAGATTCATATCCAGATAGTTGCCGCAGTCTCTGGCGCAGGCTCCGGGAACTTCATCTTTAAAATCACGGATAAAGATAAACATTTCCTTCATTAAAGGAACAATATCTTCAGAGGTATGATCGCCGCTTAAAAGCAGATAGAATCCGGTGCGGCAGCCCATCGGTCCGAAATAAATCGTTTGATCGGCATAAACCGGATGATTTCTTAAAAACGTTGCCGCAAGATGTTCGATGGTATGAATTTCAGCAGTATTCATGACCGGCTCAAAATTTGGGCGGGTCATGCGGATATCAAAGGTTGTTATCGTGTGACTGCCGACATTATCTTTGCGGGAAACATAGATGCCCGGAAGCAGTTTTAAATGATCGATGGTAAAGCTTGCAATTTTTTCCATAAAAGGTCTCCTTTAAAAATCATGAATATACATAAGCTATTATATAAGATTATGAAAGAAATCGCAAACCTGAAATCAAATACTCAAATATTGTTGAATTTTAAAGGGTTCAAGTGTAAAATGATACGTGATGGAAATTTAAAAGAATGGAGTCTGAGACATGAAGAAAAATACTCTGCGTTTTTACGTGACGATTACCATTGTAAAAATTGCAACGAAAATACTTAAATTGATGGGAAGAAATGCGACCCACCTTCCGGGATGGCTTGCGAATAAGCTTTGCCCGGATTTCCTCGGACATCTGGGAAAACCGGAAAAGCTTGTATATATTACAGGAACGAATGGAAAGACAACGGTATCGAATCTGACTGCGGAAATCCTTAAAGATAATGGTTATGATTTTGTCAATAATTCCACAGGAAGCAATGTCAGTGAAGGCGTTGTATCGGCTTTGCTTTCCAAAAGCAGTTTCTTTGGAAAGGCCGGGACAAAGCTTGGAATACTGGAAGTGGATGAGCGGTATTCACCGCTGATTTACCCTTATATGCAGCCGGATATCCTTGTATGTACAAATCTCTTCCGGGATTCCTATAAACGAAATGCCCATACAGAGTTTATTACCGGCATTTTAAATAAACAGATACCGGGACATACAAAATTGATTTTAAACGGGGAGGATTTAATCAGTAACCATCTGGCAGAGGGGAATGACAGAAGCTATTTCGGAATTCACTGCCCGGATGGCCACAGCACACCGGATAACATTATCAAAGATGTTGCGGCCTGCCCGAAATGCGGCGGCAGATTGGAATACGACTATATCCGCTATAATCATATTGGCCGCGCCCATTGTACGAACTGCGATTATGGTTCGCCGGAGATGGATTATACGATTGAAAAGATTGATTATGAAAGCCACAGATGTCAGGTGAAAACACCGTCAGGTATTTATGATTTTAAAATGATCGGTGAAAATGTGACGGATATCTATAACATGATTACGGTGATCGCTTTGCTTTCGGAAATGGGACTTGATATCGAAAAAATACAGAAATCCTTTGAGAAAATGAAGATTACAGCATCCAGATATGATGAGAAGGAAATTAACGGGAAAAAGATTGTTTTAAATCTGGCCAAGGGGCAGAATCCGATTGCCTGTTCGAGAGTTTGCGATTTCATTAAGCATGATTCGGGGAAAAAGGCCGTGATCTGTATGATCGATGATTATTATGATGCCAAAGAATCCAGTGAGAACATTGCCTGGATCTACGATATTGATTTTGAATTTTTGAAGGATGATTCGGTGAAACAGATTATTGCCAGCGGCGTTCGTAATCAGGACTTTCATCTCCGGCTTCTTATGGCGGGAATACCTGAAGAGAAGATTACATGCTGTGAACATGAAGTGGATTCAGCATCCTGTGTGAATCTTCAGGCAGTGGATAAAATTTATCTGCTGTATGATGTGTACACGATACAGTATGCCCATAAGGTCTGTGAGGATCTGGAAAAAATCATTCAAAGCAGCCGTTCGAAATAGTTAAGGAGATAGTAGTTATGATTATTGAGAGTCTTTTTCCTGAATTTTGTAATTTATTTGCAGATTCTTCAAATATGAAATATTTAAAACAGTGTATGCCTGAGGCAGAATTTGTCGGTACGGAATATATGTCGGAACCTTTGTTTTTAACAAAAGATGTGGATCTGATTTATATGGGCGGGATGACAGAGCATACGCAGGAGATGGTGATTAAGAAGCTGATGCCCTACAAATCACGTATCGTAGAGCTGATTGAAAAGGACGTTCCTTTTTTAGTGACAAGCAATGCCATTGAAATTTTTGGAAAATATATTGAAAATGAAGATGGAACACGGATAGAAGCTCTGGGCATCTTTGATTTTTATGCGAAACGGGATATGATGCACCGGTTTAACGGCTTAGTGAAAGGAAAGTTCCAAGATATGACCATTGTGGGATTTAAATCCCAGTTTACCATGGCCTACGGCGAAAACTTTAAGGAAAACTTTATTCAGGTTGAACGGGGAACGGGAATGCATCCGGGGGATGACAATGAAGGGATTTGCTGCCATCATTTTTACGGCACTTATCTGATAGGGCCTTTTCTCTGTCTGAATCCTTATTTTACAAAATATTTAATGAAAGTTATGGGTGTGGAAAATCCGGTACTGGCTCATGAAGAGGTCATTATGGATGCTTATCGCCGAAGAGAAAAAGAATTTTCAGATCCTAAAACGAAATTTTAGGAGGGATTTTATGAAAATAACAGATATACGTTTTTCAGGGACAAGCGCCCTTACAAAAATTGGCATGAATGTTCAGAAGCTGCTTGGAAAAAATCAGTCCAGTTTACCGGGACGGATGGCCGGACAGTTCTGTCCGGATTTTCTCAGCCATATGGAGAAGCCGGAAACACTGGTATACATTACAGGGACCGGTGGAAAAGTAGAGGTTGCCAAATTGACGGCAAAGGTTTTAAAGGACAATAACTATGAATTTACGGACAATATTGGGATGAGTAAGGACGGTGAAGGGATTGTATCCGCACTAATCGGAAAAACCAGTCTTTCCGGAAAGTCCGATTGTAAACTGGCGGTTTTTGAGGTGGATGAAACGAAGACATCCGTTATTTATCCTTATATGCAGCCGGATATTCTTGTGTGTACGAATCTTTTAAGAAATGCTTCGGAGTGGAGCGGCAGCGTGGACTTTATTGCGGACAGTTTAAATAAAAATATTTCAGATCATACCCGGATGATTCTTAACGGCGATGATTTGATCACCAGTCATTTAAAACCGGAGAATGAAAGGATTTATTTCGGCATTGAAAGATTGCCGGAAGATTCTGAAGTCTGCGCCAACATGACACGGGATATCCGTGTATGTCCGGAATGTGATACAAAACTGGAAGATGATTTTATCAGATACCATCATCTGGGACGTTCCCATTGTCCGAAATGCGGATATGGTTCGCCTCAGATAGATTATGATGTTTTGGCTGTTGACTGGGAAAGGGCAGAATTTATAATGAAAACACCGGAAGGTGAAAAAAACTACCGGCTGATTGGAAAAACTGCTGCGGATTTATATAACGAAGCAGCGGCGATTACGCTGCTGTATCAGCTTGGACTGAGCTATGGGCAGATTTCCGGCTCCATAGAAAGAATGGAGATGGAAGCTTCGGAAAATAAAATTGAAAAGGCTGCCGAAAAAGAGGTGATGATGTGCCTTGCAAAGGCACAGAATCCATCGGATAATTCCCGTGTTTTTGAGTATATTGCCGCACAGGGAGAAAACTGTGCCGTAGTGCTTTTAAATTATGATTATCCGGATAATTTACATTTTTCCGAAAATATGGCATGGCTTTATGATGCGGATTATGAGTTTTTGAATCATACCTGTGTAAAACAGGTGGTTGCCGGAGGAAAACGCTGCTATGACTATGGATCCCGGTGCCTTTTGGCCGGTATACCGGAGGCGCGGATGGAATGCGCCTTAAATGTAGAGGATGTGGTCAAACTGGTCAATATTTCGGAGGTGGACAGGATTTACATTCTTTATTCGGAAGGCAATCGTATGAAGGCGGACGAAATTAAAGGCTACCTGATGAAACGAATCGCAAAGGAGGCTGAATAAAATGAAAA
Organism: Frisingicoccus sp.; assembly: GCA_048357495.1. Taxonomy (GTDB): domain Bacteria; phylum Bacillota; class Clostridia; order Lachnospirales; family Lachnospiraceae; genus Frisingicoccus. The sequence goes on along the minus strand of DBGCEW010000179.1, from coordinate 3,761 downwards.
TAGAAATTTTATTTCCGGAATATTGCAACCTTTTTGGCGATCTGGGCAATATGATGTATTTGAAAGCCTGTATGCCGGAGGCGGAATTTATTGAAACGCCGATGACAGAGGAACCTGTTTTTGCAAAGGATGCTGTAAACCTTATTTATATGGGGCCGATGACCGGAAAGGTTCAGGAAAAGGTCATAAAAAAATTAATGCCTTATAAGGCGCGGATTGAAGAATTAATCCAGGCCAGAACCTGTTTTCTTTTTACGGGAAATGCGATGGAAGTTCTTTTTCGGGAGATCATTGACGGTGATCGGGTGATCCCGGGGGTGAATATTTTTGATTTTTCAGCGGTGAGGGATTATGAACATCCTTATAATGGAAATTTTTACGGAGAATTTAATGAGCGGAAGATTGTCGGATGCAAGACTCAGGTTACGATGGCTTACGGAGCGAATGAGCACGCTTGTTTTGCAAAAACAATCCGGGGCATTGGGATTAATAAAACCAGTGTTTATGAAGGTGTACGGCGCAGAAATTTCTATGGCACCTATCTTATAGGGCCATTGCTTGTTATGAATCCCTATTTTACCCAGTATCTCATGTATCACATGGGGGTTGAAAAGCCGAAGCTGGCATATTCTGAAATGATTAAAGATGCCTACCGCCAGCGGCTGACAGAATTTGAAAATAAAAAGACGGTTATGGAAAAGGAATAATTTGAGTCAGGAGGAGAAGCATGGATAAATACAGAGCTTATGTGGGTTCCTATACCCGGGGAGAGAGTAAGGGAATCTATATGTATGATTTTAATTCAGAAGATACAGCCTTTGTAAAACAGGGGGTTGAGGAGATTACGAATCCTTCTTTTCTGACTCTTTCAGATGATGGTGAATATTTATATTCAAACTGTGATGAGGGGGTAGCTGCATTTAAGGTACTCCCTGACGGCAGTCTGAAGTATTTAAACCGGCATTCTGTTCAGGGACTTCGTCCCTGCTATCTTCAGGTGGATTCCGCCAACGAATATCTGGTGAGTTCCGGATATTATGACGGAAAACTGACGGTGTCCCGGATTAATCCGGACGGTACGGTGGGTGAGGTGACGGATGAAGTTTTTATGAAAAGTCCGGGAAGCGTGATTTCCAGAAATAACCGCTGCCATGTGAATTGTGCCCTTTTTACGCCGGATGAAAAATACATTCTTGCCGTTGACCTTGGAATGGACCAGATTAAAGTTTACGGTTTTGACCGGGCTACAGGAAAAATTACTCTGAAAGATATTGTACGGTGTGAAATTGACTCCGGACCAAAACATATTATTTTTTCAAATGATAAAAAATATATTTATCTGACTCATGAAAATGATAATATGGTGACAGAATATGCCTATCGTATGGGAAATAAGGGACCGGTTTTTGAAAAAATTGATCAGCAGTCCACCCTGCCTCCGAAGTTTTCAGAGGACAATTGTGCTGTGACGTTAAAAATTACAGAGGATGATAAATATCTTTTTGTGACGAATTCGGGAGACAATAGCGTAGCGATTTACAGAATTGATGAAAATCATAAAATGGACCGGATGTGCGTGCTTCCGGTCAGCGGCATTTATCCGCGGGATATTTATATTTTCCCGGATAAAAAACATTTTGTTTCCATTAATCAGGAGTCGAATTCGATGACCACCTTTGGTGTGGATTACGAAAAGGGGTATATATACATGAAGGGAAAGCCTGTATCTGTGCCGTGTCCGACCTGTATTGCCGTAAAGAAAATGAAATAGGGTTCCGATATAAAAATACCGTAGAACAGGAAAATCTGTTGTACGGTATTTTTATAAATATTATGATGCAATTGTGATGCAGATATGATGTAATATAGATATACAGGGGTGAGAATAATGAATCAGATATTGATTGTAGAGGATGAAAAACCGATTTTAAATTTAATACGGATGAATCTGATGGATGCCGGATATGCCTGCACCTGTGCGGAGACAGGGACGGAAGCAGCGGATATTTTAGAAAAGGAAAATTTTGATCTGGCGATTCTTGATATTATGCTTCCGGGACTGAACGGATATGAATTATTGGAGTATATAAGGCCCATGCAGATTCCGGTCATTTTTCTGACGGCAAAATCGGAGGTTTCCGACCGGGTCCGGGGATTAAAGCTCGGAGCAGAAGACTATATAGTGAAACCTTTTGAAATTGTTGAACTTCTGGCCCGGGTTGAAACGGTGCTGCGCCGTTATCATAAAACATCCCGGATATTATCGGTTTATGACATTGAGGCAGATACCATGTCCCGGATTGTTCGCAAAGGCGGTATTCCGGTCAGCTTGACGGCAAAGGAATATGAAATACTTCTTCTGTTTTTGAGAAATAAAAATATTGCCCTCTTCCGGGACCGGATTTATGAAAGTGTATGGGGGGAAATGTATATGGGTGACAGCCGGACGGTGGACCTGCACGTCCAGAGGATGCGAAAGAAACTCGGGCTTGAATCCAGAATCGTTCCGGTATATAAAATCGGTTATCGTCTGGAGGTGGATGGGTGAAATTTTTTTGGAAATTATTTTTTAGCATTGTGCTGATTACAGAATTATTTTTGGGCATCGGCGGCTGTATTCTCATACAATCTGTGTTTCGTCACAGTGTCCGCCGGGAAATTGAAGCGGCATGGCAGGAAAATGATTTCATTTGTATTTCGCTGAATCAGGGAGCCTTGCTTACACCGGGAGCCTCTATGGCCTTTGGAACCGATGTGGAAAGCCCGGAAGCGCTTCTGGAAAATTTATATCGGTCAATGACACTTCAGGCTGAAGGAAGCGGCATTCCTTTTTCTTTGAGCGACCGGCAGGGAATGTTGATTGCAGGCAGCAGGCCGGAAGGCTTGGAGAATCATCTGGCAGCCCAACTGGATATGGAACACCGGGGCTATGAGATCCGAAAGGTGGAGAATACATATTATCTTCATTGCGTTCAACCCCTTCAAATTCGGGGAATGTATTTTCTTGTTGAAAATTATCGGGACATGACTTCGGTATTTCAGAACCAGTCCCGGTATATACAAACTTTTTCGCTATTAATGGTTCTTGTGCTGGTTGTCGGCGGCAGTGTTATTTTTCTCCTTTCCTACTGGATTGTCCGTCCGATCCGTCAGTTGTCTCAGGCATCAAAAAAACTGGCGGCCGGTGTGGATATGGAACCGGTGTATGTGCGGAGCAATGATGAAATTGGAATGCTGGCGGAGGACTTTAACCGTATGTCCCGGCAGCTTTCTGAAAACATGGCAGAACTGAAGGATTATGCCCGGCGGCAGGAGATGTTCGTTGGAAATTTTGATCATGAACTGAAGACACCGCTGACATCCATTATTGGTTATGGGGATATGATCCGTTCAAAGCGGCTTCCGGAGGAACAAACTGTGCTTTTAGCCAACCAGATCGTTCAGGAAGGAAAACGTCTGGAGGCTATGTCAAAAAAGCTGATGGCATTGACGGTATTAAAGCATCAGGATTTTCAAATGCGCTGTGTATCGGCAAAAAAATTTTTGACAGCGGTATATAATACGGTGTTTCCGGCCATGGAAGGCGAAAATATCCGGTTTATTGCCAAAATTCAGGATGGGAAGCTCTGGATTGAGCCGGATTTAATGAAAACGGTCTGTATAAATTTATTGGACAATGCCCGCAAAGCGATGAATGGAAATCAGGGGGAGGTATTTCTTTCAGGGACGGTGACGGAAGATGGATACCGGATTTCTGTGAA
>DBGCEW010000178.1:0-16457 GCA_048357495.1 Frisingicoccus sp. | reverse complement strand
CAGCCGGTCGGTACTCTGTTTCTTGCTCATAAAAATGAAGATTTTGATTTAAAAACTTATATCGAGGAGGGAAACCGCCAATGACAGACAAAGACATTCAGCGGATTAATGAATTATATAAAAAATCCAAAAGTCCGGAAGGATTGACTCCGGAAGAAAAAAGGGAGCAGGCAGAGCTCCGGAGCGACTTTTTAGCATCGGTACGAAAAAATCTGAAAGGTCAGCTGGATACTATTAAAATACAAAAAGAAGATGGTACCATCGTCGATTTAAAAAAACGGCATCAGGAAAAATATGGAAATTAAAAAACAATATCTGCGCAGGGAAATGTCTGACCGCAGAAACCGGATGACACCGGAAGCAAGGCAGGCCAAGAGCCGGGAAATATTTAAAAAACTGACAGAACTGGATATTTATAAGGATGCCGGGATCATTTATTCTTATGGAAGCTTTCGAAGCGAAGTGGACACTTGGGATTTTAACCGCCGTGTTCTGACGGATAAAAAAATTCTGGCTCTGCCAAAGGTGATTTCTGGGACAGAAATGGAATTTTACAAGGTCTGCCAGATGGATGAACTGGTAAAGGGCTATATGGGAATTATGGAACCGGGAAAGCGATGTCCGGTCATAATCCCATCGGAAGTCACAGATCTGATGATTTTACCCGGACTTGCCTTTGATAAAACCCTTTCCCGGATGGGTTACGGCGGCGGTTATTATGACCGGTATCTTGCCGGACACCGGATGCAGGGATTATGCTGTGGTATCGCTTTTGATTTCCAATTATTGGACAGGGTTCCGAAGGACGCCATGGATTATTCTATGGATATGATTATAACGGAATCACGCATACTCGAAAGGATGGATAAAAGATGACACTGGAAACTTTGGGTATTCAGGCCAAACAGGCCGAAAGAGAACTGCTTAAATTAAACGCAACCAAAAAGAACGAATGCCTTCAGGCGGTGGCAGAAGGACTCGTTGCTGCCCGGGAGGATATTTTAAAAGCCAATGATGAAGATGTTCGGATTGCCCGGGAAAAGGGAATGAAAGAATCTCTTATAGACCGTCTTGCACTGACAGAAAGCCGTATCGCTTCTATGGCAGAAGGTCTTATTTCCTTAATTTCCCTGGAAGACCCGATCGGAGAAATCCTGGAAGCAAAAATACGGCCAAACGGTCTTGAAATCGGAAAAAAACGTGTGCCTCTGGGTGTTATTGGTATTATTTATGAATCCCGGCCAAACGTGACAGCGGATGCCTTTGGTCTTTGCTTTAAAACAAGCAATGCTGTCATTTTAAAAGGTGGCAGTGATGCGATTCATTCCAACAAGGCAATTGTAAAGGTCATCCGGACAATGCTTTCCGACAACGGTGTCACACCGGATGCCATCCAGCTTGTGGAAGACACAAGCCGCGAAACAGCAAAGAAATTAATGCAGATGAACCATTATCTGGATGTACTTATCCCAAGAGGCGGTGCGGGACTGATTCGAACCGTTGTTGAAAGCAGTACCGTTCCGGTTATTGAAACAGGTACCGGAAACTGCCATATTTATGTGGATGCCACAGCGGATATCGATATGGCGGTCAATATTATTGATAATGCCAAAACCCAGCGCACCGGCGTATGCAATGCCTGTGAATCCCTGGTCATCCATAAGGATATCGCAGATAAAATCATTCCGGCGGTATGTGAACGCCTTTTTAAGAAAAACGTAGAGATCCGTGGTGATGAACACTGCTGCCGTCTGAATTCTCAGATTATCCCTGCGACCGACGAAGACTGGGGACAGGAATATCTGGACTACATATTGTCGGCAAAAATTGTGGACAGCATTGATGACGCCATCGACCACATTAACCGGTATAACACCAAACATTCCGAAGCGATCCTCACGAAGGATTATGATAATGCCCGGCGTTTTCTCGAAGAAATCGATGCTGCCGCCGTCTATGTCAATGCGTCCACCCGGTTTACGGATGGCTTTGAATTTGGCTTCGGTGCGGAAATCGGTATCAGTACACAGAAGCTCCATGCCAGAGGACCAATGGGTCTCAAGGAACTGACAACAACCAAATATATTATTTACGGCAATGGCCAGGTTCGGCCATAGATACAGGGGGAACCATGTTGATTGAAGAACTTACGGAAGCAGAACGCCAGTATTACTATATGGAACAGTGTCACCAGTGGGCCGCAGAACAGAGCCGCAGACTCGGACGCCCATTGACAGCCGCCGTGATTACCTTCGGCTGCCAGATGAATTCAAGAGATTCTGAGAAGCTTACGGGAATTCTCGAAAAAATCGGTTATGAGATGACGGATTCCGAATCGGCAGACTTTGTCATTTATAATACATGTACGGTCCGTGAAAATGCCAATATGCGGGTTTACGGGCGGTTAGGGCATATGAAACAGATAAAAAAGAAAAATCCGGAAATGCTTATTGCCCTTTGTGGCTGTATGATGCAGGAACCGGAGGTTGTAGAAAAACTGAAAAAAAGCTATCGTCATGTGGATCTTATTTTCGGAACCCACAATATTTTCAAATTTGCAGAGCTCATTTACCGGCGGATCCATGAAGAAAAAATGGTCATTGATATCTGGAAAGATACGGACCAGATTGTGGAAGATCTGCCGAATGACCGGAAATATCCTTTTAAAACGGGAATCAATATTATGTTCGGTTGCAACAATTTCTGCAGCTATTGTATCGTTCCTTATGTCCGGGGACGGGAACGCAGCCGCCAGCCGGAGGATATTATCCGGGAAATCGAAAGCGTTGTTGCCGATGGTGTTGTCGAAGTGATGCTTCTGGGACAAAATGTCAACTCCTATGGAAAAAATCTGGAAGAATCCATCAGTTTTGCGGAACTTCTCCGAAAAATCTGCCGAATTAACGGACTGGAGCGGGTACGTTTTATGACTTCCCATCCGAAGGATTTGTCCGATGAACTCATACAGGTCATGGCGGAAGAGCCAAAAATCTGCCGTCACCTCCATTTGCCTTTACAGTCCGGAAGCACAGCGATTCTTGACAAAATGAACCGGAGATATACCAAAGAAGATTATCTGAAGCTGGTCGATAAACTGAAAGCCGCCTGTCCGGATATTTCAATTACAACGGATATTATTGTGGGCTTTCCGGGAGAAACCGAAGCGGATTTCCTTGAAACTCTGGATGTGGTCCGGCAAGTCCGGTATGACAGCGCTTATACGTTTATCTATTCCAAAAGAACCGGAACACCTGCTGCGATTATGGAAGATCAGGTACCGGAAAATGTGGTGAAAGACCGGTTTAACCGCCTTCTTGAAGAAGTTCAGACCATTGCCGGACAGGTATGTGCCCGGCATGAGGGAACCGTTCAGGAGGTCCTTGTAGAAGAAGTAAACCACCAGGATCCGGAGCTTGTTACCGGAAGACTGAGTCACAATATTGTTGTTCATTTTAAAGGCGATGCCTCCCTTATCGGAAAAATTGTTCCGGTAAAACTGACATCCTGTAAAAATTTTTATTATATCGGAGAGCCTGTACAGGCTTAAAAGAAAAAATTAAAAGACAGAGGAGAGGAACGATCAATGACAAAAAAAATTGATGTTGCAGAAATTTTTGGTTCAGATGTTTTTGATGATGCCACTATGAAAGAAAGACTCCCGAAAAAAATTTATAAAGAATTGAAACAGACCATCGCAGACGGCGGTGAACTGGACAGCCATGTAGCAGAAGTTGTCGCCAATGTGATGAAGGACTGGGCGATTGAAAAGGGAGCCACCCATTTTACCCACTGGTTTCAGCCTCTGACAGGAATCACTGCAGAAAAACACGATGCATTTATTTCTCCGACAGATGACGGCGGTGTTATCCTTGAGTTTTCCGGAAAGGAATTAATTAAAGGTGAATCGGACGGTTCTTCCTTCCCTTCCGGTGGTCTTCGGGCGACCTTTGAGGCCAGAGGATATACCGCATGGGACTGCACATCGCCCGCCTTTGTCCATGAATCTCCAAGTGGTACAACACTGCTTTGTATCCCGACAATTTTCTGTTCCTATACCGGTGAAGCCCTGGACAAAAAAACCCCGCTGCTCCGTTCTATGGAGGCGGTCAGTGTTCAGGCCCTCCGTATCGTCCGTGCCTTTGGGGATACGGAATCCACAAAAATCACAACAAGTGTCGGACCGGAACAGGAGTATTTCCTTGTTGACCAGGATACATATAATAAACGGGAAGATTTGATTTTTGCAGGCCGGACATTATTTGGCGCACCGGCCCCAAAGGGCCAGGAACTGGATGACCATTATTATGGAAGCATTAAAGAGCGGGTATCCGCATATATGCACGACTTAAACAAAGAACTCTGGAAGCTGGGTGTTACGGCAAAAACACAGCATAACGAAGTGGCTCCGGCCCAGCACGAACTGGCTCCGATTTATAATACGACAAATATTGCCACCGACCACAACCAGCTGATTATGGAAACTATGAAGAAAGTGGCTCTGCGCCATAATCTGGTATGTCTTCTTCATGAAAAACCATTTGCAGGCATTAACGGATCCGGTAAACACAATAACTGGTCCATGTCCACGGATACCGGGGTCAATCTTCTGGATCCGGGAACCACGCCGCACCAGAATAAGCAGTTCCTTCTCATTCTTTCGGCGATAATGAAAGCGGTCGATGAATATGCGCCTTTGCTGAGAGAGTCTGCTGCCAATCCGGGGAATGACCACCGTCTCGGTGCAAACGAAGCGCCTCCGGCCATTATTTCCATGTTTCTCGGGGAACAGTTGGAAGATGTTTTAAATCAGTTATGTGAAAAAGGAGAGGCAACTTCAAGTAAAGTCGGCGGTAAACTGGATGTGGGTGTTTCCACAGTGCCTTCATTTATGAAGGACGCCACGGACAGAAACCGTACCTCCCCATTTGCTTTTACCGGAAATAAATTTGAATTTCGTATGGTCGGTTCTACCGCATCCATTGCCGATCCGAATACGGTCATCAATACCATTGTTGCAGAAACACTGCGTCAGGCGGCGGATGTCCTTGAAGCTTCCGATGATCCGATTATGGCTGCCCACGATTTAACAAAGGAATGGATCAGTGAACATATCCGTATTATCTTTAACGGTAATGGCTATTCCGAAGAATGGGTCGAAGAAGCCGAACGCAGAGGCCTTCCGAATATTAAAAACATGGTAGATACCTTAAGCTGTCTGACCGATGAATCCACCATTGAATTATTTGAAAGGCATAAAGTAATGACCCGTGTCGAACTGAGCTCCCGTCAGGAAGTGGGCTATGAGTCCTATGCAAAAGCAATTAATATTGAAGCGCGGACAATGATCGATATGGCCAAGACTCAAATTTTGCCTGCGGTTATCAAATATACAACAACCGTTGCCCAGTCTGTTGCGGCTGTAAAATCCGTTGGCGCTGATGCTTCTGTCCAGGAAAGTCTTCTGACAGAAATTTCCGGCCATCTCACTGCGATGAACCATGCCATAAAAAAACTGGAAGCGGAAACGGATAAAGCTGTAGCCATTGAAGAGCCAAAGGCTCAGGCGATTGCTTACAGAGATTACGTATTTACGGCGATGAATGCTCTGAGAACCCCTGCAGACGCACTTGAAAAACTGGTGGACAAATCTGTCTGGCCATTTCCAACCTATGCAGATTTACTGTTTAACGTATAATATCCTTATTAAAGCCTTAGAGCGCCTTCTTTACCGAGGGTGCCCTAAGGCTTTTGGCCGGCTTCTCCAAAAAATGTGAGAAACCGGCCGGCGGAATGAAAGGAAATATATTATGGATTCAAAAAGAAAAACGGTGCTGATGACCGAAGGAAGCATTTTTAAAAATATTTTATTTTTCTCTGTTCCACTGATTTTAGGGAATCTGCTGCAGCAGATGTATAACGCCGTCGATTCTATGGTTGTCGGTAACTGGGTCGGTAAAAATGCCCTGGCGGCCGTTGGATCAAGTACCTCTTTGATCTATCTTCTGATTGCTTTCAGTCAGGGGGCTGCCGTCGGCGCCGGCGTAGTCATCTCTCAGTATCTGGGATCAAAGGACCGGAAGCGTGTACATCTGTCGGTGCACACAGCTCTGGCAATTTCTGCACTTCTCGGGCTGGCTCTCACTGCAGGTGGTATATTCTTCAGCCGTCCGCTGCTGATATGGATGCGTACACCGGCAGAGATACTTAATGAAGCTGTTCTTTACTTAAAAATTTATTCGGCGGGCCTGGTATTTAATGTGGTTTATAATATGGCTGCGGGAATTATGAATGCGGCAGGAAACTCCAAACGCTCTCTGCGTTATCTGGCCATCGCTTCTCTTGTAAATATAGTCCTTGATTTACTGCTGATCGCAGTCTTTCATATGGGTGTTGCCGGCGCTGCCATTGCAACCAATATCAGTCAAATCGTTTCCTGTATATTGGCAATAGTGTTTTTAATGAAAACATCTGCGGAATACAAGGTCACATTAAAAGAAATCCGGATACATAAAGAAATTGCCATACATATTACAAAAATCGGATTTCCTACGGGAATCCAGAATATGGTCATTTCTCTTTCCAATATGCTTGTTCAATCCAGCGTTAATGCCTTCGGCCCAACGGCAATGGCAGGCTTTGGTGCCTATATGAAGATTGACGGCTTCAATATTCTCCCGATCATGAGCTTCAGTATGGCAGTAACGACATTTACAGGACAAAATTACGGCGCAGGAAAATTTGACAGAGTAAAAAAAGGAATGTTCGTAACAATACTTATGGGTATTGTCTATACGCTGATATTAGGGGCCTTACTGATTTCCTTTTCAGAATCTGCCGTAGGGCTGTTCAGTCAGGACCCATCCGTCATCGCTTACGGTGTAACCGCTATACGATATTTCTGTCCTTTTTACTGGATATTAAGTATTTTACATGGGCTGGCCGGTACAGTACGCGGCGTAGGCAAAAGTCTTCCCCCTATGATTATTTTAACCTTATCCCTGTGCCTATTCCGTATTATATGGATTGTATTTGTTTTGCCCCATTTTGAAAACATTGACGGGATATTTATTCTGTATCCCGTTTCATGGATGTTCGGCATGATTTTAATGGTTTTATATACCTGGAAGGGAAAATGGTTTACGATTTCAAAACAAATTTAATACAAAAACGGGAGATGATATCACTCTGATATGATAAAATCTCCCGTTTATTATTTTTAAAACGATCCTTTCGCAACGTCTGTTAGTGCAGAGGCCCTTTGGTCAATATGGCATTAATCACTTCCTGAGGCAGTTCATGAATCGATTTTGGCGGCGCCGCAGGTTCCGTATAGTCCTGGAGCATTTTGGACATAATTGCCGTATCATGCCATCTGCCCAATTTAAATCCACAGTTTTTCTGGATACCTTCCATAGAAAAACCAAGCTGACGGTGAAGACCGATGCTGGCTTCATTTGGCACAGTAATAACTCCGTATGCGGTATAATATCCCTGAAGGGTGAGAAGATCCATCAATGCAGAATACATCGTGCGTCCCAAATCAATTCCCTGAAACTCCGGACGAAGATAGACCGAGAGTTCACAGCACCATTGATAGGCTTCCCGCTCACGATAAGCAGAAGCATAGGCGTATCCGGCGATTTTTCCCTGTTCCTTGGCAACAATCCACGGATATTGCTTTGTATAATGGCTGATACGTTCTGAAAAGCTTTCTAATGAAGGAACGTCACATTCATAGGTAATCGCAGTATTCAAAATATAAGATGCATAGATTTCAAGCACTTCGGCCACATCTTCTTCTTTGATCAATTGAAGAATCATCATGTATCCTTTCTCAAACAAAATTTTGGTGGAAAAAATGTGGTAATATATGGTATGAACTAAGGTTATAATAGCCCTTTTTTAGTTAAAAATCAACTTTTTTCAAAAAAAAGTGGGGGAATATATTGAAAATATACGGGTTTTTTATAAAAAAGTGGATTTTATCGAAAGCTTCCGGATTCAGTTGACATTATTTTCGGAAAAAGATAAGATGTTATAGGAAAAGAATTCGGTTTATTATATTATATAGAAAAAGAAAGTGGAGGAAACGAAACGTGCCACCTTTAACACCAATGATGCAGCAGTATGTAGAAACCAAAGAACAGTATAAAGACTGTATTTTATTATATCGTCTCGGAGATTTTTACGAGATGTTTTTTGAAGATGCCCTGATTGCATCCAAAGTGCTTGAAATCACTTTAACAGGCAAGGACTGCGGCCAGGAAGAGAAAGCGCCGATGTGCGGTATTCCCTATCATGCTGTAGACAGTTATCTGAATAAATTAATTGACAAAGGCTATAAGGCGGCCATCTGCGAACAAGTTGAGGATCCAAAAACAGCCAAGGGAATTGTCAAGAGGGAAGTCATCCGCATTGTCACTCCGGGAACGAATTTGAATATCCAATCTCTGGATGAAACAAAAAACAATTTTCTTATGTGCCTTTTTTACATGGATGACCACTTTGGTGTCAGTGTTGCGGATATTTCTACCGGAGACTATTATATGACCGAAGTTGATTCGGATAAAAAAGTGCTGGATGAGATCACCAAATATGCGCCGGCAGAAATTTTATGTAATGATTATTTTCCGATGTGCGGTATAAACCTTGATGATATCGGTGAAAAGATGCATATATCCATTTCTGTACTGGAAAGCTGGTATTCCGATGAATCCCTGTGCCGGCAGAAATTAAAGGATCATTTTCATGTGGCATCTCTGGAAGGGCTTGGACTGTCAGATTATCCGACGGGAACGATCGCCGCAGGAATGCTGCTTCAGTATTTATATGAAACCCAGAAAAATGCCCTGCCCCAGATGACTAAAATCACCCCCTATCAGACGGAACGGTTTATGGTCTTAGATACGGCTACCCGGAGAAATCTGGAACTTCTGGAAACCCTTCGGGAAAAGCAGAAGCGCGGATCACTGCTCTGGGTTCTCGACAAAACAAAAACGGCGATGGGCGCCCGTTTGCTGCGAAGCTGCATTGAACAGCCCTTTCTTCAGAAAGATATGATTGAACGGCGTCTGGAAAGCCTGGAAGAATTAAATAATGATGCGATTACCCGGGACGAAATCCGGGAATACTTAAATGCCATTTATGACCTTGAACGGTTAATGAGTAAAATCAGTTATAAATCCGCAAATCCGAGAGATTTAATTTCTTTTAAAAATTCTCTTTCAATGATTCCGCCGATTAAATATCTTCTCAGGAATATGCATACACCGGATCTGCAGGAAATCTATGAAGGCATGGATACACTGGAAGATATTGCCGCAATGATCGAAAAATCCATCGAGGAAGAACCTCCGATCTCAATCAAAGAGGGCGGTATTATAAAAACCGGCTATCATGAAGCAGTGGATAAATACCGTCATGCAAAGACCGAGGGCAAACAGTGGCTGGCCCAGATGGAGCAGACCGAACGGGAAAATACAGGCATTAAAAATCTCCGTATTAAATACAATAAAGTTTTCGGTTATTATCTGGAAGTCACGAATTCCTATAAAAGCCTGGTGCCTGAGACATGGACACGAAAACAGACGATGGCCAATGCAGAGCGCTATATTACGCCGGAGCTTAAGGAACTGGAAGATGTGATCCTCGGTGCGGAAGAAAAACTTTTTTCTCTGGAATATGACTTATTTGCCATGATACGGGATCAGATCGGCGGTGAAGTCCGACGGATTCAGCAGACGGCAAAAGCCCTGGCAAAAACCGATGTTTATGCCTCTCTGGCCTATGTGGCTGAACGAAACCATTATGTCCGTCCGAAAATCAACGAAGACGGTGTTATTGATATCCGCGGCGGCCGTCATCCGGTTGTGGAACATATGATACCAAACGAAGCCTTTGTTCCAAACGATACATATCTGGATAATGACGAGCGCCGGGTTTCGATTATTACCGGGCCGAATATGGCCGGAAAGTCTACCTACATGCGTCAGACGGCTTTAATTGTCCTGATGGCCCAGATGGGTTCCTTTGTTCCGGCAGATAAAGCAAATATCGGCATTGCAGACCGCATCTTTACCCGGGTTGGTGCTTCCGATGATCTGGCCAGCGGTCAGAGCACCTTTATGGTAGAAATGAACGAGGTGGCCAACATATTAAGAAATGCCACAAAAAACAGTCTGCTAATCCTTGATGAAATCGGCCGGGGAACCTCCACCTTTGACGGACTGAGTATTGCCTGGGCAGTTGTCGAACATATCAGCGACAGAGGACATCTCGGAGCAAAGACACTTTTTGCAACCCACTACCATGAACTGACAGAACTGGAAGGACGGCTTCCGGGAGCCAATAATTATTGTATCGCGGTGAAGGAGCAGGGCGATGATATTATCTTTCTCCGGAAAATCATCCGGGGCGGGGCCGATCAGAGCTACGGCATTCAGGTGGCAAAGCTGGCCGGAATCCCTTCTTCGGTGATCGAACGGGCGAAGGAGATCGCTTCCCAGTTGAGCGATGCCGATATTGCCTCCAAAGCCCGGGAAATTGCAGCGGAAGAGCCGAAACGGATTGAAGTGCAAAAAGCGGAACCTTCCGAAGACGAAGCCGTCTCACCGGATCATCTGGTGATTGCACAGATTGCAGCTCTGGATCTTGGACGTCTGACGCCGCTGGAGGCCATTAATCTTTTGTACCAATATCAGGATGAGATAAAGAAACGGTGATTATATGGGAAAAATACAAGTATTAGATGGGGAAACCATTAATAAAATTGCCGCCGGAGAAGTGGTCGAACGGCCGTCCTCCGTTGTGAAAGAGCTGGTGGAAAATGCCATCGATGCGGGTGCTACAGCAATTACCGCAGAAATACAGGATGGCGGGACCGCATTTATCCGTATCACAGACAATGGCGGCGGTATGGAAAAAGAGGATATTTCCATGGCTTTTTTACGCCATTCCACAAGCAAGATCCGTAAAGCCGATGATCTGCAGACGATTGCTTCTCTTGGATTCCGGGGAGAGGCTTTGTCAAGCATTTCTGCCGTATCTCAGGTAGAACTGCTCACAAAAACTCCCCATGCCATGCTGGGATGCCGCTATCGGATTGCCGGCGGCATCGAAACATCGATGGAAGATATCGGATGCCCCGACGGAACAACCTTCATCGTCCGTCAGCTCTTTTACAATACCCCGGCCCGCCGGAAATTTTTAAAATCAAATACAACCGAAGCCGGTTATATCAGTGATCTAATGGCCCGATTAGCCATGTCCCATCCGGAAATCTCCTTTAAATTTATTAACAACCGCCAAAACCGGATGCATACTTCCGGCAACGGACGGCTAAAGGATATTCTTTACCATATATATGGACGGGATATTTCTTCCAATCTTCTTCCTGTGGAAGGGGAGGACCATGGCATCCGTATGACCGGACTGATCGGCAAGCCAATGATCAGCCGTGGAAACCGGAACTATGAAAATTATTTTATTAACGGAAGATATATTAAAAGCCCGGTCATTACCCAGGCCATTGAAGATGCTTATAAAACCTTTACGATGGTCCACAAATTTCCTTTTGCAGTGCTTCATTTTACGTTGGATGCTCAGGAACTGGATGTCAATGTTCATCCCACAAAGATGGAAGTCCGTTTTAGTCATGGCCAGGAACTGTACCAGTTTATTTATACAACCCTTCGTAATGTTCTTCTTGGAAGGGAGTTGATTCCTGAGGTAAAACCGGAAAACCGGAAAGAAATACCAAAGCCTTCGGCAAAAACAAAAACAGCTTTCCCTGAGCCCTTTGAAAAACAGCGTATGACGGAAATTCGAGGTGAAAAGAAAACCGAGTCAGTATCCGAAACTTCCGAAGCATCGAAAATCACGCCAAAACCGACACTATTCCCGCCTTCGGAAGTTTCCCAAAACCAGGAAGTCCTGAAGGTCTCGGAAATCCCGAAAAAAACGACACATATCTCGGATTCAGAGGTTTCATTACCAACGAAAACGGATACGGCACCCAAAGTCCATGAGAATCTTCAGTATGAACTTTTTGAAACCGGTCTTTTGACAAAGGAAGCCCGCATTCGCCATAAACTGGTCGGACAGGTATTTGATACCTACTGGATTGTAGAGTATGATCATAAATTATTTATTATCGATCAGCACGCGGCCCATGAAAAAGTACTTTATGAAAAACTTATGAAGCGTTTTAAAATGAGCCAGCCATCCATTCAGATGGTTCAGCCCCCGATTATTCTGAGCCTTTCCATGGCGGAAATGAATTTAATGAACACATATAAAGATGAATTCAAAAAAATAGGTTTTGAATTCGAATTCTTCGGCGGAAGCGAATATGCCCTATGCGGCGTGCCATCAGACCTCTATGGATTTACAGGGAAAGAAATGATTCTTGAACTGCTGGACAGCCTCACCGGAGAATCCGACCGGATACGCACCGATGCCATCGGTGACCGGATTGCCACGATGGCCTGTAAAGCCGCTGTCAAAGGAAATATGCGGATTTCTCCAAAGGAAGCGGATGCCCTGATTGAAGAACTTCTGAAGGCAGAAAATCCCTATACCTGCCCTCATGGACGTCCGACCATTATTTCCATGACCAGAACAGAACTTGAAAAAAAATTCAAACGTATTGTCTGATATTTAAGAGGTAGTTTATTCATGAAACCTTTAATTATTTTAACAGGCCCTACAGCCGTGGGAAAAACAGAATTATCCATCGCTCTGGCAAAGGCTGTAAATGGTGAAATTATTTCCGCCGATTCCATGCAGGTTTATAAATATATGGATATTGGCACCGCCAAAATTTCTCCGGAAGAAATGCAGGGCGTTCCTCATCACTTAATTGATATTCTGGAACCGGATACAGCCTTCAATGTCACTATGTTTCAAAAGCTTGCCAGGGAAGCCCTTCAGGGAATTTATGAAAGAGGAAAAATTCCTGTCGTCGTCGGCGGTACCGGATTTTATATACAGGCCCTGCTGTATGATATTGATTTTTCGGAAGAAACCGGAGATATGTCTGTCCGGAAATCCCTTGAAAGGCTGGCTGCTGAACGGGGCCCCGAATATCTTCACGAAGCCCTTGCCAAAGTGGATCCGGAATCAGCGGAACAGATTCATGCCAACAATGTGAAGCGGGTCATTCGCGCACTGGAATATTACCGGATGCACGGCGAAAAAATTTCTCTCCATAATGAAAATGAACGTCAAAAAAAATCACCCTATGACTTTTTCTATTTTGTTCTTACCCATGACCGGCAGGTTTTGTATGACCGGATTGAAAAACGTATCGATCTCATGGTCCATCAGGGACTGATCGAGGAAGTCCGGGGACTGATGGAAAGAGGCTACGACCGGAGCCTTGTTTCGATGCAGGGACTGGGATATAAGGAAATCATCCCTTATTTAAATGGTGAGTATACGCTGGATGAAGCCATTTATGTACTGAAAAGAGATACACGGCATTTTGCAAAACGTCAGCTGACCTGGTTCCGCAGGGAAAGGGATGTCCAATGGCTGGATAAAAGCCGGATGTCCTCGGAAAATGAAATTTTAAATGAAATACTAAGTAGAATACACAGAGAATGGAGCTTTACAAATGAAAGAAATATATAAAAATGCAGGAATTATGCCGGAGGTTTATGATTTCTGTGATGAAATTATAAAAAGTCTGGAAGACCGGTTTAAAGCCATTGACAGAGTGGCAGAATATAACCAGATGAAAGTTGTGATGGCCATGCAGGCCAACAAGGTCAGCGCCGAATGTTTTCAGCCGTCCTCCGGCTACGGATATGACGATTATGGACGGGATACCCTGGAAAAGGTTTACGCCCATATCTTTCATACGGAGGATGCCCTTGTCCGTCCCCATATCACCTGTGGTACTCACGCTTTAACCATTGCCCTCTCCGGAAATCTGAGACCCGGGGATGAACTTCTTTCACCTGTCGGAAAACCCTATGATACCCTTGAGGGCGTCATTGGAATCCGCCCGCAGATTGGTTCTCTGGCAGAATACGGCGTTACCTACCGTCAGGTAGATCTTCTGGAAAACGGAGATTTTGATTATGAAAATATCCGAAAAGCGATTAATGAACGGACAAAGCTCGTAACGATCCAGCGCTCAAAAGGTTACCAGACCCGTCCGACACTTTCCGTAAAACGTATCGGAGAACTGATACAATTTGTAAAATCCATTAAACCGGATGTTATCTGTATGGTCGATAACTGCTATGGCGAATTTGTAGAAACTATTGAACCTACCGATGTTGGTGCGGATATGTGCGTTGGCTCTCTGATCAAAAATCCGGGCGGCGGTCTTGCACCGATCGGCGGCTATATTGTCGGTAAAAAAGAATGTGTGGAACGGGCGGCTTTCCGCCTGACAGCGCCGGGTCTCGGCAAGGAGCTGGGTGCCAGTCTCGGTGTCAATCAGGCATTTTATCAGGGATTGTTTCTGGCGCCGCAGGTTGTATCCGGTGCATTAAAGGGCGCTGTTTTCGCAGCAAATATTTATGAAAAGCTTGGCTTTGAGGTTGTTCCAAACGGTACAGAATCCAGACATGACATTATTCAGGCAGTCGTTCTTGGCAGCGCTGAAGGGGTTATTAAATTCTGCAAAGGCATCCAGGCAGCCGCTCCGGTAGACAGCTTTGCCGATCCGGAACCATGGGCCATGCCGGGATATGACAGTGATGTTATTATGGCAGCCGGGGCTTTTGTCCAGGGATCATCCATTGAACTCAGCGCCGACGGACCGATAAAACCGCCTTATGCGGTATATTTCCAGGGCGGTATTACATGGTATCACTCCAAGTTCGGAATTATGATGTCCCTGGAAAAACTGGTGGAAAGCGGTATCCTGAAAAAGACCGATTTAATCACAAAATAGACACAAAATATTCACTGAATAAAAGGTATACAAGGTACACAATTTATGATAGTATAAATTAGTGTACCTATTTGCTTTAAAGGTTTACAGTAATAATATTATGTAAAGTTATTGCCTTTTTTATGAAGAAAGGTGATAGGATAAAAATGAAAACACTACGGATTTCAGAAATGCCTGAAAAGGAACGTCCGCGGGAAAAATGTGCCATGCTGGGACCGGAAAAATTGTCCGATGCCGAATTGCTTGCTCTGGTTTTACGTACAGGCGCACAGAATTTAAGTGCCCTGACTTTGGCACAGGAGATACTTGGCGGTGAAGGACTTTCGAAGCTTTACCATCTGTCTGAAAAAGATTTGCTGGCGATCCGGGGAATTGGCCGGGCAAAGGCTTCTCAGCTTATCGCAGTTTTTGAGCTTTCCATACGGCTTTCGAAACTTGAATTCCGTGAAAAGCTTTCCTACAGATCCCCCTATGCCATCGCCAGATACTATATGGTCGAATTCCGTTCTTACCGTCAGGAACATTTGATAATGATGATGTTTGATGCCCGGAGTCATCTGATCGGCGAGCAGCTCATTTCAAAAGGAACGGTCAATACGTCCATGGCTGATCCCAGGGAGATTTTTGTCGAAGCACTCCGCAGAAATGCGGTTTATATTGTTTTGATACATAATCATCCAAGCGGCGATACCACACCCAGTCCTGATGATTTATCAGTGACACAGCGCATTTATGAAGCAGGAAATCTCATCGGCATACAATTGATGGATCACATCATTGTAGCCGGTGACAAATATATAAGTTTAAAAGCTGAAGGCTGTATTCCCTTTCAGAAACAGGCCGATTCAGTTTGATGAAAGGAGCATCCCATGGCTGTACAGAAATATGGTCTGGATTTGGGAACAGGAACAATTAAAATTTATAAAGACGGTCAGGGAACCCTTCTGAAAGAAAAAAACAGGATTGCCATCCGGCGCAAAACGGAGCTGGTCGCTTTCGGAGACGCCGCCTATGAAATATACGAACGGTGTCCGGAAAACATCCGCATTGACTGTCCCGTAAAAAACGGCGTTATCGGCAGTCTTCACGATATGCAGCTTATTTTGGACATGTTTTTAAAAAAGATTAAATGTACCAATGGTTTCGTCCAAAGCAATGTTTTTTATTTTGCCGTGCCTTCACAGATTACAGAAGTGGAGAAGCGGGCTTTTTTCGATTTGGCTCTCGGATCTGAATTTCGTACAAAAGATTTATATATCGTAGAAAAACCCGTGGCCGCAGCCCTGGGTGAAGGCATCGATGTCATGCATACGCCCGGAACGCTTATCGTTGATTTCGGGGCGGATACCGTTGAAATCTCTGTTCTGGCACAGGGCGGCGTTGTCGCCAGCCGGCTTCTGAAAATCGGCGGTAACACCATGGATGAGGTTATCTGTGAATCCGTCAAGGAAAAATGCAGTCTTTTAATCGGTATGAAAACGGCAGAAGCTTTAAAACTGGAGCTCGGTTCCGCTTTAAATACCGTTTCATCCCATAAAAATATTCTCGG
>DBGCEW010000177.1:0-11225 GCA_048357495.1 Frisingicoccus sp. | reverse complement strand
CATTTTCAGGATGTTGGACAACGTCTGAATATCCGGCGGATTCATTTGTCCATGGCTGTTTTTAAGGCGCTGGCGGAAACATCCGGCGGACTTGAGGGCTGGAATCAGGTGGGCGTGTCGGTACACAGCCCTGAAGAGGCTGTTTATGCCGAAGAGAAAGGGGCCCATTATCTGATTGCCGGTCATATTTTCCCGACGGACTGTAAAAAGGGATTGGAGCCCCGGGGCCTGGATTTTCTGTCAGAAATTTGCCGGAAAGTAAGGATTCCGGTGTTTGCCATCGGTGGCATGGACCTGGTTCACGGGCCTCAGGCCCTGGCAGCAGGAGCCTTCGGAATATGTATGATGTCAGAGCTTATGAAAAGTGAGAAGCCGGAGGAAATCATTCGGGAATTTTTGAAGGAAAAGGGTGAATGATCGTATGATTATAGATGCTTTTGAGAGTATGCTGTCAGCTCCGATGGGTTTATTGTATATGGGGATTTTATCCAGTGACGGAAAACGGTTTTCGCGGAAGCAAAGCAATTGGATGACAGTAATATTGATAGGTTGCCTATTGATGATTGATATGGCCATTGTTGCAAAAATAGGAATATCTGTAGAAAGCAAGGCGAAGATATCTGTAATAAATATTATCACAGCCAGTATTTTTTATATGGGTCTTCACAAGTTCCGTATGGACGGAAAAACTCTGTTCAGTATGCTGAGCGCGTACTTATTTATTTTTATCGGAGATACATTGAGTGATATTTATTATGGTTCTGCCTGGGTTCATTTTTGTGTTAAGATCATCATTTTTCTTCTCATTATAGTGCTTGTTCAAAACTTTTTTAAGAAGCCTTTTAAAGAAGTATTTGATGACATACATTATGGGTGGTGGCTGGTTTTAATGGCTTTTGCAATGAATGGAGCTTTTCTGTCAATTATTATTTTTCCGGGACCACTGTATATGAATCCCGAGATGAAGCTTCCGGCATTTTTTATGTGTTTGGTTGTATTGGGAACATATATTGCTTTTTATAAAATGTTTCGCCATGAGAAAAGTCAGTTTGAGTTTCGGAAAAGTTATCAGATGCTGAAGCTGCAGACGGCTTCCTGGAGAAAGTATATGGATACGGCAGAGGAGATTGACCGGCAGCGTCAGATTTACTGTCATGATATGCGCCATTATATTGCAATGTTGAATATTTGTGTCCAAAAAGGAGAATGGGAGTCGGTGCAGCCTTTAATTGATGGGATGAGTAATAATATGGAACTTCTGAATTGCAGGCAGAAGCTTAGAGCCTATACCGGAGAGCCGTTTATTGATGCGGTACTTTCATTTTTTGCGGGAAAGGCAGAAGATATGCAGATGGAGTTTCAGATATGTCTGGAGATGCCATCGAATAAAAAAATTGACCAGATGGAATTTGCGGTCATGTTGTCAAATGCTATTGAAAATGGGTTTAATGCATGTAAAAAAATGCCCAACAACCATACACGGTGGGTACGGCTGATGGGCATATGTAAAGGTCAGGAGTATCTGATGGAAGTATCCAATACCTTTAATAATGCGATATTATGGGATGAAAATCATATACCGGTTTCTCCGGATCAAGGTCATGGCTATGGCGTTCAGAGTATTATCGATTTTGTGGATCGGTATAATGGGTTTTATGCATTTTCAGAATCCGAAGGTCAATTCTCGTTAAAGATTATTCTTTAGATTTTTGTGCGGGTGCAGCGTTCAGTTTTTTCTGAACCTTTTGGAAAACATAATTACTGTATATGTTTTTACATTCGGTGCGGTTTTCACGTTTCATGGGAATTGTGCTGTTGTCCTTCATAATAAAGAAACCATTTTCCATTTTTTCTACAAAATCCATATTGATGACGATATTCCGATAACAGTTTAGAAAACGTGTATGAGAATTTAGCATATGCATTAAATCAGCAAATTTCATGTAGCTTCGAATGGTGGATTGGTTTGTATGAACCTGAATATAATGGTTGTGATAATCGCAGTAAATAATGTCGGATAAAAGAATTTTGGTCATAAATCTTCCGGATTTTATTTCGATATAGCCAGCATCCGGATTTAGCAGATCCGTAATCCGGTGAAATGCTTTATAAAAATATTCGTAATTAAAAGGCTTCAGGAGATAGTCGGAAGCAGCAACAGAATATCCCTGAATTGCAAAATCCGGTGAGCTTGTGGTAAAGACAATCAGGGCTACGGTGTCTGCGATTCGTATATTTTTAGCCACATCCATTCCGTTCATTTGGGAGTTCATAAAAATATCTAAAAAAATAAGAGCGTACTTTCCGGCAGTGAAAGTCTTCATAAATTCTTCACCCGAGGAAAAAGTATCTATTGAGAAGACCAGAGATGAACTTTCCATGTAGGTTTTCAGATATGAAATTAAAATAGTTTGATCTTCGATTGAATCTTCGATAATTGCAATTTTCATAACAGCCTCCATATATATAATAATAAAGTAAAAAAAGCGTTAAAGCAATCCGGGTACATAACAATATTGGTTGAGCAAGAAACGATATTGGTTGTATGGAAATAAAATAAAAAATGTATGATATAATGGTTTGCACGAAGTTGAGCAAGTAGATTGGAGGAAACGAATGAAACAGATGAGAAAACGTGTGGCACTGATGGGGATGACAGCGATACTGGGAACAACCCTGTTTTTTACCGGATGCGGCAAGAAATCCAAAACGAATCAGGAAACTGAAACAGTAAAAGTGACTCACGAAACATCAGTCGCAGCAGAAGAGATTGAAGCGGATCCGGCAGTGAAAACAAAATCTGCCAATGGATATATTCAATTGAGCCTTCCGGATAATACATGGAAGAGCATCGAAGAAAAAGAGGACAGCTATGTGTATAACTCTGAAGGTAAAGGGACGATTCAGGTGGTGCGTCGTACCGATTTAAACGGTATCGTACTTCCGGACAGTAAAGAACATGTCCTTTCCTATCTGGAATCCGTAGGAGACGATATTTCCAAGATGGAAGTTGTCGAATTTAAGATGAATGATATTGGAACCAATCATCTGAAAACGGTGAAGTTTACCGTAAAAAATGAATTGGAAGGAATGCATCCGTATCTGACATCTTATGTGATTATACATTCGGATGAGTTATATGATGCCACCGCACTGGCAGATACAGAAGATGAAACAATTCTGGCGGCTATGAAGCGTAGTGTTGCGACAGTACAGATTTTGAAAGAGGATCATCCGGCAAGCCAGGTTGTTCCGGAGACAGAACCGGTTAAGAAAACATCAAATACAAAAGAGACGGCAGCCCAGTCTTTAGAAGCGCCTGAAAAGACAGGCGAAACAATGACGCTTTATGATAGCTTTGGAAATGAAATTAAAATCTATGCTATGTCAGACGGTACATGGGTGGATGAAAACGGACGCGAGTATACGGCCGAAGGCGCCGGACAGTGGACGGATAATAATGGCGGTTCATATTCAACGGATAAGCCGGAATCCAGTGACACTACTCTGAATCTTGTGGACGGGGACGGTGGTCTTGTTGAAATCCATCAGACAGAAGATGGACGGTGGGTGGATGCCGCCGGTTATGAATATATGAATGAAGGCGCCGGACAGTGGGTGGATAGTGAAGGACTCCATTATACGGTTCAGGAAGACTAAGTAAAAAACAAATTGTTATAAAAAGGAGAAACTAATACAATGAAAAAAACTATGATGAAAAAAGTAATGGCAACAGCAATCATTGCAGCACTTGCATGCGGAAGTATTACTGCTTGTGGAAACAAAAAAGCAGAGACAAAGGCGGAAACAAAGGCGGAAACAAACGTAGAAACAACTGCCGAAACCGCAGCAGTCAGTGAAAGCGATGCATTAAAAGCACTGTATCTTGAAGTTTTGACAAGTGAAAAAGTCAATCTGAGTGAATGGAATGCAGAAAAATGGGCGTCTGCAACGGATGAAGAGAAAAAAGAAGCGATTCTGATGTATATGGGGGCTGTTTATGATAAAATAAACCTGGATATCATTGAGATGGACAGTGCGGAATTTGAAGAAGCCTATAAGGAAACCCTGGAAACCTTTGAAATCCTCTTTACGGATAACGCAGAACTGATGGGTGAAGATACGCTTCAGACAATTGTAGATCAGGCATCAAATACGGAGACATCCGATGCAGAAGCTGCCGAAGGCGATCAATTGAAAGCGGACTTTATCGAAGCCTGTGTTCAGAACAATATCAAACTTAATGAATGGAATGCAGAAAAATGGGTAGCCGCAACGGATGAAGAAAAGAAAGATGCGACATTAATTTATATGGAAGCGGTGTACGAAGCTATGAATACAGAAATTCTTGCAATGGACAGTGCAGAATTTGCTGAAGCTTATGCGGGTGTTGTAGACACCTTAAACACCATTTTTGGCGAAGATGCAGAAATAATCGCTGACCATACACTTCAGGATTTTGTTGATGAAGCGAAGACAGGTGTAGAAGAAACAGAAACTGTAGCACAGTAGATTTCGGTAATGGATAATTAAAAATGGGGAACTGCAGATATAGGTTATAGCTGCAGTTCTTTTCCTGTTATGGAAATTCTGGCATTTGGTATTTGCATAAGGTAGAGAATGTTGTATATTGTTAGATTTGGAAATATAATTAGGATAAAAAGCAGAATCAAATCACAGAAAAGAGGAAAAATGTTATGTTGACACGTAAAGAGATGAAGCAGAGAGCGAAAAGTTCGCTAAAAAAACATTACATTCTGCTTGTTGCAGTTTGTTTAATTGCCGCTTTTTTAGGGGCAGAATTTACGGATTCCCTGACTTTTGCAAGGAAGTATGATGCTTCAGAGGAAGAATTGTCGGGAGAATCAGATACTGTGTTATCTCATGGAGCAACGACAGGAGTTTATCACTATTCGGCGATCGATGGTATTGTTGAAGCCTTAATGGGCAATGTTCAACAGGGAAAAGAAATAGCGGCAGAGCGAACAGAAGAAGCCGTAGAGGCTACAAAATCCGGAGCTACGAATGCGGTACTCGGTCGGAGCCGGGGAGTTCTTGCCGGTGTTGTGAATAGTGTGGATTCCGGAGCACTGGTTATCAGTGTTATATCGGCGATGCAAAATATCGGCGCTTCCCAAAATATTATATTGATTATTTTCATATTGGCAGCTCTGCTGTTGAGTGCGTTAGTATGGTTTTTCCTGATCAATATGTACAAGGCGGTTTCCAGACGAATTTTTTTGGAAAGCCGTATTTATGAAAAGGTATCTATTCAGCGATTTCTTGTGTTTCTTCGCGTGAAGAAATGGGGCAAGGTTTCATGCACGATGTTTATGAAGACGCTTTTTCAGTCTCTTTGGGATCTGACTATTGTCGGAGGAATTATTAAGCGTTATTCCTACTATATGGTGCCGTATATTGTCGCTGAAAATCCGGATATTCATTGGAAGGATGCAATAACCTTATCCAGAAAAATGATGAAAGGTCATAAGTTGGAATGCTTTGTTTATGAATTGTCCTTTATTTTATGGGAGGTTTTAGGAACATTGACGGTTGGAATTTCCAATCTTTTATTCCTCAGCCCATATAAAGCGGCTGCATTTTCAGAATATTATGCAGAGCTTCGCCGTATTGCCAAAGAGAATCATCTGGAAGGCAGCGATTTAATGAATGATACGTACCTTTTTGAGGCAGCAGACAAGGCTGTATTAAGAGAGGCTTATGCAGACGTGATCGCAATGGACGAGATGCCGGAAGAAGAGATTCCGCTGACCGGATTCAGGGGATTCCTTGCCCGGGTGTTTGGCGTGACAATTTTTAACCGGAAGGACGAAGAGAAGTTCCAGGCCCAGGAAGAACGCAAGTTAAAAGTGGCTGCAATGAAGAATATTATTGAAGGCAGGAGTTATCCGGGAAGATTGTCTGCAATTCCGGAGAGCCAGAAGAATAAACAGGTGGAACATATCCATTATCTGAGACATTATTCTATTCCGTCACTGATCCTTCTCTACTTTGCCTTTTCGCTGGTGGGATGGCTATGGGAAGTCAGTCTGCATTTGATTACAGACGGTGAATTTGTCAATCGGGGCGTTCTTCATGGACCGTGGCTGCCGATTTATGGAACAGGTGCTATTCTTATATTGGTGCTTTTGAATATGTTCCGGAAGAAACCGGTACTGGAGTTTATTTCAACGATAATTGTCTGCGGCTGTGTAGAATATTTCACCGCATATTATTTGGAATTGACACATGGTGGTCAGAAATGGTGGGATTACAGTGGATATTTCCTGAATCTTCACGGACGTATTTGTGCGGAAGGACTGCTGATTTTCGGAATCGGAGGTATGGCCATTGCTTATGTGGCGGCGCCGCTTCTGGATAATTTTATCCGAAAGATTCGTTTCGGAATCCTTGTCCCGATTTGTGTGGTTCTTCTCGGTATCTTTTCTGTAGACCAGGTGTATTCGAAAAAGCATCCAAATACAGGGAAAGGAATTACGGATTATCATGGAGCATCGATAGATGATTCGGTAGAGAAGGGGATTCGTTACACGGATGATGGCATCTTGGAATGGATTCATCAGGGATAAAAGGGAAGACTAGGTAAATCAAAAACCGCCAATTCGTATTGACAGAATACATTGGCGGTTTTTGGTTTCATTAAAGATTAGAAATGATAGGCACACAGGGGATAGACGATGCAGCCGGCGAGTGTCAGCAGTAAAAGTGTAAAGAACATGGTACGGCCAAAGACAAAAGCAAAAAACTCATCCTTTTCGAGGATACGTATCCGGTTGATTTTTACAATAGTAATTGTGCAGGCCAGGATAATCAGAATACCGCCGATGTTGACGAATTCAAGAAGTCCGGCTTCCATGGAATCGGGCAGCATATTCGCACCGACCATGATATTTGTGACCGCACCGAACAGAGCGGGCGGAATCAGCAGAAGGGGATCGATCTGGTGGTAGACACAGATAAACAGTGTAATAAAAATCCAGATCAGAGTGCCAAGCAGAGCGATGAAGCATTTCAGGTAAAGTCCGAGGTTTTCTCTGTTAATTTCAATAGCTGTCCGAAGTTCCTGAGTATATGGAACTGTGGCTGCAGGATTATTTAAAAGATTATTGTATTTAATGGTTGTTACAGAAACGTCACTACGGGATAATTTAAAACCGTTAATAGTTATTGACGGAAGCACGAGGCTGTTGTGTGTGTCGGCTTGAATGCGGACTTTGTCGGCGCTCCATGCAGGTTCAATATAAACATGAAGCTGGTAGGATTCCAGTGGAAACCGCAGTGTCCAAAAATCTTTGGAAATGGATGCATCAATACGGGCCAGCTGATAGGTGGTTCCATTTTGAGTTTCATTTTCCAGAATGTCGATGGAATGGATATTTCCTTTATAAATACGGAAATTATGAATCATATCCAGTTCAGGGGCATTGTCCCAGGAAAACCAGAGATAAAAGGTTAGCCGAAAGGAATTCTCTTTGATGGATATGGAGCTTATATTTTCAATATAGGTTCCCGCGGTGACCACCGTAGCATTGCTGCTGAGGGGTTCAATTTCACGTTGAAGCTGGGGGTCATCCCGGAGTGTTTCTTCCCAGATAAGGTCTTGGTTTTGTTTATCTTTCCATAGAATACGGCAGGTGAAGCCCAGAAAAAGCAGACCGGCGAGGAAACACAGGACAAACCATTGAAAAAGACATTGCCGCCGGGGTGGTGTTAGTGACTGAAAGACGTTTTGGGATAAAGAATTTTTTTGTTTCATAAGGAAGTTTACCTCCATCGATAAGTGACTGCCGGCATGATGCACATTCCGGCGATGCTCAGTATAAGTAGGGTAAAGAACATGATACGTCCAAAGGTATTGGCATAGGCATTATTATCATTGCGGAGCCGATTGATCTGTATAATGCTCAGCGTTCCCGCAAGTATGGTAAGTATGCCGTAAAAGTTCATATATTCCACGAGACCGAACTGTACCATATCCGGCAGAAGATTGCTGACCACAATCAGGTTACTGATTGCACCAAACAAAGCAGGAGGCAGAGTTTTAATCGGATCCACCTGATGGAAAGTGCAAATATAAAGTCCGATGAGTACCCAGCCCACGGTACCGAACAGGGCGATAAAGCACTGTAAGAAGATACCCCAATTGTGCCGGTTCAGTTCGAGTACGGTAACGATACAGGCACGGGATTCCGGTGCATCTGTCCAGGGATTGCCCATTGTATTCAGATAGGTTTCGCTGCTGCTGATGATATCATTTCGAATTAATGAGTATCCTGCAGAAGAAAGGTTTGTATTGACGCCGCTGTTTTCGGTGTCCGGGATAAACCGGATGTCGTCGGAAGTATAGTGCATCGGTGAAATATAAATACTCAGGACCTGACTTCCCAACGGGAAACAGGCAGTGGTAAATTTTTTTGAAATCGTTGCATCTATACGCATGGACTGATAGTGGACAGAATTTTTATGGTAATTCTCCACAACTTCCATATGGTTGATTGTTCCGTTGCGAATACGAAGGTTATTTTCCGTAAAGGTGATATCATCATGGTTTTCCCAGCGGAACCAGACAATAAATTCTGTGCGGAATGTACCGGATTTTAAAGAAATATGTTTGATGGTTTCGATATAGACACCGGAGTTGACAAGAACAGCCGTATCCGGCAGAGAAGCTTTATCTGAACCATTAAAAGCAGTTTGATTTAAGGTTTTTGTATATTCCGTATCTGCAGAATTTTTTTCAATAATCATGGTATGGACGGCATAACTGAGAAAAATAAGACTAATGGATAAATAGAGGAGAAACCAGAAAACAAGTTTCTGTTTCTGGGATAATGTCATTTGGTTCCGGTGCATATATAAATATCCTTTCAATAACAAATAAGGTATAATAAAATAATAAGTATTATTCTATTATACCTGAAAAAGAGTGGTCAGGGGGAGTGTTTCGGCAAAAAAGAAAAAATAATGTCTGAATTATTGAGTCTGGGAGGGCCAGAGAGAAATAACAGGAGGAAGATGTATGCAGTATCGAATTTTAAACCATTTGGTTCCCATATCCGGTGGAGAATTGACTGGAGATAGAAAGTGCTATGTGGAAGTCCTTGACATAGAAACATACCGGAATAAATATAGCGGACTGGTGAAGAAGCACCTGCTTTTGCAGAGCCTTGAAAATGTCAGTCACTGTAAGGTGGATGTGTTCAAAGAATATATTTTGGGAACATTGAATATTCCGGAAAAATATAATATGGCAGAATCCGGGTGGAGCTGTGGATTTTATATGGATCGGGAAAAGCTTTTAATTATCGGCGAAGAAGACCGGATTGGGAAGATTATAGAAATAATGGAAGAGCGTCAGGTAATCGATATTCAGACTCCGGCGCAGGTATTGTTTGAATTTCTGGAAGCTTTGGTGGCAGATGATGTGGAGTTCATGGATGATCTGGAAAAGATGCTGGATTTAAAGGAAAATGAAATGTCTGAGGATGTCAATGAGATTCCTAAGGATTTTGAGAAGTATATTCTGAGTACGCGAAAGGAACTTATGGTCTGGAATCGTTATTATAAACAGTTGAATGAAATGGGCGGCGTGCTCAGTGACAGTCCGAATGATATTGTGGATGGAGATGCCCGGGAAATGTTTCGCTTTTTTACGAATAAAGTGGGACGGCTTCAGGCAGATTCTCAGAATCTCAGAGAGTATACGCTTCAGATTCATGATATATACCAATCCCAAATTGATGTACGGCAGAATAAGGTTATGCAGTTTCTGACGATTGTAACAACGATTTTCATGCCGCTGACATTGATTACAGGATGGTACGGAATGAATTTTCAGAAAATGCCGGAACTGGGATGGGCCCATGGATATGGTCTGGTGATTGTGCTGGTCATCGGAATTATTCTTATTGAGTGGCATGTTTTCAAAAAGAAGAAATGGCTGTATACGGAGGAAGCGGATCAGGAATATGCCAACATTCGTGAAAGGAATCAATGGCGGACACGGGTTGAAAATATTGCGATTACAGTCATGATTATTGTATCGGCAGGCGTTCTCATATTCAGTTTTATACATAATCCAAAGCTGGACGGAGCTCTTGTGAATATTTTGATGATGGGAAGAGCGACGGAGAGGGTATTTGCGGTAGTTCTTATATTATTGAGCTATAATCTCTATAAGCGAAAACATATGGCATGGATTGGCTCCGTGGCTTTTCTAATATTGAATATATTGATTCACGCATCTCAGACAAATCACTGGATAGCCAATGCGGCTGTGCTTTGTGAACTGGTGGTTCTTTGCGTACTTGTCTGGGGGCGAAAAGATTTCTTTAAAGAATCGGATCAGATGTCTGTACAGAAAAGTGTCAGCATCAGTATTTTATTGATTTTTGTTATTATCGCCAATGCGGGTTTTAGTCAGTGGAGTTATGCGCAAACAATGGGAGGCCATGTGCCATCTTTTTGGACCTGCCTTTATATCGGTGTCAACAATATTTTCGGACAGGAGATGGGAATTCTTTACAATGGAGAATTATATCCGCCGGTGCTTCAGAATTTTATATTCTGGTTTAGCTGGATTTGTATCATTGCTGCGGTTGTCTTCATGGTCCGGCCATTTATAAAAAAGAGAAAGACCACAGAAGAGGACTTGGAGCATGCCAGAGATCTTGTTAATAAATATGGGCAGAATCCAAGCGCCTATCTGACATTAGAGGATGATAAGACATTGTTCTTTGGTAAAGAAGTCGATGGTGTGATTGCCTATGGAACGGTGGGGGACACGGTAGTTATTAACGGTGATCCGATTTGTGCGCCGGAAGATTTTGAGGTACTTTTACAGGAATTTGATGATTTTTGCAGAAATGCCTCCCATAGTCTGTTTTATTTAAGTGTTACGGATAAATATATGGATTATTATAAAGCAAAAGGTTATGCTGTTGTGAAATGTGGGGAAGAAGCCCGGTTCGATCTGACATCTTACGATATTAAAGGGAAGAAGGGCGCAAAAATGCGGGCCCATATCAATAAAGCCACCCGTGCAGGCATTACAGTCAGAGAATACGATATAAAAAGACACAGAGATCCGGCACTGGATGCAGAGTTTGACCGTATTACTGGTGAGTGGTTAGATGGAAAAACAAGCGGTCAGCTTGGATTTACGTTAGGTGGTGTCGGGCTGAATAATCCAATGGACAAACGTT
>DBGCEW010000176.1:0-22859 GCA_048357495.1 Frisingicoccus sp. | reverse complement strand
ATGTTGCACATATTTCTATAAAAAATCCAAATATCATAATCGATTTCTCCAAAAATCACTAAGACCTTTTCGCACATCATTCATATATGTAACACCAATGGGAACCCTGATATTATTTTCTAAATATATCATATTCTTCTGTATTTTTTCCGCATAATACATATTTATAAAATATCCTCGTTCTGTCATCATAAAATAATCGCAAACAGCACATAAATCTTTCAACAATCTATTTATTGTTTTTCGCTCTCGAACTTCTCCCGTTTTCGTCACTAAAACAGACATTTTTTCATCTTTATAGCAATATATAATATCATTACAAGAAATCCTTATCTTCTTTCTTGGAGAAATAATAAAATAATATTTTTCTTCCTCTTTCCGAATACGTCTTATCGCTGCATTCAGGTAAATTTCAAAACAACCTTCCATCTCCTGCTTAACCAAATATCGGAACACCTCTAATTCAATCGCATCTATTGCATATTGTGTATAGGATGTTAATATTACAACCAAAGAATCCCGGCCTTTTTCCAATTTTTCAAAAAATCCAATAGATGCCAGACCTATGCCCCACACAAGAAGTCCACTGGGAATCAACACCCAGTACACACTTCCGGAAAAATAATCAAACAGCCTTCCGTAAATTATCTGTCCCAGAGGCTGTGTACACATGGAGAGGGTGAATACATAGGACATCACCTTACCCATCAAATGTTCCGGCGTCCGTTCCTGAATCACTGAAATGGCACAGGTAGAAAAAATACTGCATCCGAACTGACAGCAGCAGAACAACAACAGTATGATGTAGCTGCCATCCAAAAATATTTTACCCCAACTCTTGACAAAGAGCCAAAAAAAACTCTGTGTGACGGCTTGCCGATCACACAGAGTTCCCTGTATTTTTATTTTTTTATTATCCTACCGGGTTAAATCCTGTCAGAATCAATCCACCAAGAATGAGAATTGTCAGTGCTGCATAAATAAGACACGGAACAACGTTGGAACGCATCAGACGTCCTTCTGCACCGATTGTACCACAGGTTGCACATGCGGAAACGATATTGTTTACACATACCATGTTACCCATAGCACCACCCATAACCTGCATTGCCAGAATCAGCATTGTAGACAGTCCGAGACGGGTTGCTGCTGCATACTGAAGTGTGGAGAACAGTGTACAGGATACGGTTGCGGAACCGGAAATAAATGCTCCGATAACACCGATCAATGGGGCTACAACGATATATGCTGTACCGAAAAGATCCGCCATACCATTTGCCATAACGATTAACATACTGTCCATACCGCTGTTGTTGAACTGAGCGCCGGAGCTCTTGAATAACTGAACCATCGCGATACCGAAAAGTAATGCGATCGCAGCGCCGCCAACCATGGAGAATGTTTCTTTCCATGCAGCTTTAACACGCTCACCCTTCATCTTGTGCAGAGGAATAATCAACAGTGCAACAAGAATGAATGGAAGGATACCTGGGTTCCATGCCCATTTCCATGCAAAATCAACCTGAACACCAAAAATGTGACTGATAGCGATAGCAAACGGAGCTGTTGTAACATTCAGGATCGCTTTAATACCGGTCTGCGGAATACGTGTTACAACGAGAATCAGAGCGATAATACCATATGGCACCCATGCCATAACCGGAGACATGGTTGTTTCTACCTTCATGGATTCATCTTCCTGAACATCCTGAGTAGACTTCCAATGCTCTGCCCACTGGGAATGTTCCGGAAATTCAAATTTTGACTTAGGAACAAGAATTCCTTTCTGAGCCGTAACAACACAGATAACCAGAGCAACCAGAGCACCGATCAGAGATGGGAATTCCGGTCCGAGGAAAGCTGCACAAATTAAATATGGAACAACGAATGCTATTGCAGACATTAATATGTACGGAATGACTTCGATTGCATATTTGATGGATTTATCTTTACCGAACATCTTAACCATCATACATACAGTAATAAAAATGATAATCGGACAGATAATTGCACTTGGGATAGCTACCCATTTTGTTAATCCTAATTTCCATGCTTCCGCATCTGTTACGCCTGCTGCTGCCAATTCACTGCTTACCATGTTGAATGCAGTGTTTGTCGGTGTACCAACAGCGCCGTAAGCAACGGGTGTACTGTTCAGAATCAGCGCACACATCGCTGCACAAAGAGGAGGAAAACCTAAACCGATTAACAGTGGCGCTGCAAGAGCCGCAGGTGTACCAAAACCAGCAGCACCTTCGATAAATGCACCAAACATGAAACCGATAATAACTACCTGAATACGTGGGTCATCACTAACGTTTGTAAACATACGGTTGATAACGCCCATACCACCGGATTGTTTCAAGGTATTCATAATAAGAATCGCACCAAAAATAATAACGATGGTATCAATAGAACCGAGGAAACCTGCGATTGTCTGAGCAGCAATTGTGATCATGTCCATTTTCCAGAAAGCAAAACAAACAACTGCTGTAATCAACCAGGCAACTGGAAGCGCAATTTTTGCGGGCCAGTTAAATCCAGCCATCACGATGATGGTTACGATAATTGGAATAAAAGCGATAATAGCATACATGTAAAATCCCCCTTTTTTTAATTTTTCTAATTCCTATTACTTTGGATTTTTGCTGTTGACGAGTTCCTTTGTACATTGTTAATAATATTACAATTTCACGGTTACGTCAATAGTTTTTTAGCCAGTTTGCACACTTTCTAATCTTTTCCTACATTTCTTTTGTCTAATATGTATTTGTTTATACTTTTTTAATAAATTTTTCACATGATTTTTTGATTTAAATGCTCATTATATCGATTTTTATTCTTATTTTTTGTGCATTATGTATATTCTCTGCGGTATAATTGATGAAAAAACCAGATTGGTTCGACCAGTCCAAACATTTTTCCTGTATTATTTGTTATTTTTTTAACCAGCTCTGCAAAAGAAAATAGCTCCGCTCACATAAAAGAACCAGGAAGACACCCCTTCGTATCTTCCCGGTTCTTCACTCACTAAATCACCGGTCCTAACGTATAAATATCCATAGATTGACTATATTTTATCGTTTCTCCCTTCGTCTGCTCTCCCGACAAGATTCTCAGAAGATGGGCAAATGCCTCTTCACCAACCGCTTCAATGGATGCTTTCCCTTCAATAATACGTCCCGCATTGATATCCATGTCATTCTGCATTCGTTCATATGTATTCGGATTGCCGCAGATTTTCAGCACAGGAAGAATCGGGAAGCCCTGAGGAGCGCCGCGTCCTGTGGAAAAAAGAATGCACTGGGCGCCTGTCGCCGCCATTCCTGTAAGAATCTCTATCTCCCGTCCTGGCGTATCTTTAATCCATAATCCTTTATGGTTCGTAACAATGTCCGCATATTCCATAACACCCTGAATCGGCTTTGTTCCCGACTTCACAATAGCGCCAAGGGATTTCT
This sequence comes from Frisingicoccus sp., assembly GCA_048357495.1. GTDB lineage: Bacteria > Bacillota > Clostridia > Lachnospirales > Lachnospiraceae > Frisingicoccus. The sequence continues at coordinate 19,398 of DBGCEW010000176.1, read as the reverse complement.
CTTCAATAGAGCTTAAACCGCCGGCAATATTTCCCGGTGTCGGCTGTCCTTTACGCATATCGCAGCCCAGAGACTTCGCCCGAGCCTCCATGGCAGCGACCTTTTCAAAAATTTTCTCTCCTACCTCCGGTGTCACGCCCCGCTTCGCAAGGATATGTTCTGCACCGATAAATTCCGTAGTCTCACCAAATACAACTGTACCGCCCAAATCCACAATCTTATCCGCCACATAGCCAATCACGCAGTTGGATGCCAGACCACTGGTAGCGTCCGAACCGCCGCATTTAATCCCCATTATATAATTGGATATATCCGCAGGCTGTCTCTGCATACCCGATATCTGCATCGAAAGCTTCTGGGCCGCTTTAACCCCCTCTGCAATCGAGTTCGTCATGCCGCCAAGATCCTGAATACAAATAATTTCCACCGGCTTTCCGGAAGCCTTAATAGTGTTATAAAGCCTTTCGACATCTGTCCCCTCGCAGCCCAGGCTGACAATCAGCACTGCCCCCGCATTTGGATGAAGCCCCAGTGCGATCAGCGTGTCCGTTACCCGGTCCAGATCCGGAGGAAGCTGACAGCATCCCTGATGATGAAATAAGCCTTTCGTATTCAGTGTCTGTGAAACAATGGCATCGACAACCTCATTGGCGCAGACCACACTCGGTATAACCGCAACATAATTTCTTGAACCGACCTTCCCGTCAGGCCGTACATATCCCATAAAATCCATATTCATTTCCCTCCTGTTAGTTTAAATCGCCTCTGGCTCTCTGACTGTCCAGATTATGTACATGCACATAATCCCCCGTTTCAATATCCGATGTGGCCACACCGATTTCTTCACCGTACTTGATAATCGGTTCACCTTTTTTAATGGGTTTCACCGCTACCTTATGTCCGTAAGGTATGTCCCCAAGAAGTGTTTCCGGCACAGAATTCCCTTTCTTATCCCGGATATTTACAACCATCCCCGCTTTCACATCATTAGCAAAAATCGTGGCTACATTATCCTGGTCGTTTACCTTTAATGCCAGTATATCTGTCATTTAAAACCCCTCCCTTTTCTTTTAGAAATTTTGCTTCTATGCTATTTAAATTATAGTAGATATCCCCTTTCTGAACAAGTATCTATAAAACAAAATTGAAGCCGCCCCATAAAAATATGCCATAACTAAAATTCTGTCATGGCACATTCCTTATCATTGTTCGATTTGTCTTCCCAGAAACCCTGCCGCAGCGGCTGCCAGCTTCTTTTCTACTTCTCCCATCGGTGTTTTTTCATCTTTACTGACAATAACCACCGAACCGATGGCATCGCCTTCCGAAATAATAGGGCAGATGACTTCATAGCTGTAACGCTCCGTTTCATTTTCAACCAGCGGAACGTAGCCTTTATCCTTTGCTGTGGCTTCAAGTCCCTTACGCCCCTCGATCAGAGACTCCAGAGAGCTGCTGACCGGCTTGTTCAGCAATTCCCGTTTCCCTGTTCCTGCTGCCGCAATATGATTATCCCGGTCCGTAATACTTACAATATGACCTGTATTCTGGGCAAGGGCTTCCGCATACTGCTTCGCAAAGGCGCCAAGCTCTCCAATCGGTGAATATTTCTTTAGAATAATTTCTCCTTCCCGGTCAGTGAAGATTTCCAAAGGGTCTCCTTCCCGGATATGGAGTGTCTTTCGAATCTCTTTCGGAACAACAACACGCCCGAGGTCATCGATTCTTCTTACAATTCCCGTAGCTTTCATATAAAAAACTCCTCCATTGACTGTAATATCCGTTTCTGGAAATAGTATCTGTCAAATAAAGAAATCTTATACCGACAAAATTCTGTTGCTGCTATTCATGTCCCCCGTTTTTAACAGGGTTTTTACGATTTTTTACCTGAAATATATAGTATAAGCCCCATTTATTATGATATGCTGTAAAATGGAGGAAAACAAAATGAATAATGGAAAAATAACCTATAAGATGGTTAAAGAATCAAAGGAAGTCAATGCCTTTCTTGAGAAAGGAAATGAATGTCTGGGCGTCCTCGGTTATACAGAACATTCTAAAAAGCATGCCGCCAAAGTGGCTGAAACATCGGGACGAATCCTGGAAACCCTCGGATACGGAGATCATCTCGTGGAACTGGCAAAAATCGCCGGATATATGCACGATATCGGAAACTGTGTCAACCGTCATGATCATCCCCACAGCGGCGCTATCATGGCATTCACCCTGTTAAACCGGTGGAATGTCCCTGCAGAAGACATTGCTGTTATTGTCAGCGCCATCGGTCAGCACGATGAGCGTACCGGAACCGCCGTTGATCCCGTATCCGCTGCATTAATTCTTGCGGATAAAACCGATGTCCGCCGAAACCGCGTCCGCAATCAGGTCAAAGAAACCTTCGACAAGCATGACCGGGTCAACTATGCCGCACTGTCTTCAAAACTCATCATCAATGCTGAAGATAAAACAGCGAAATTAAAAATCCAACTGGATGAAAATATCAGCTCCATCATGGACTATTTTGAAATTTTTATGCAGCGTATGCTTATGTGCAAACGTGCCGCCGAGCTTCTTGGTCTGAACTTCAAACTCATTGCCAACGGCCGGAAAATCTGCTAAAATACATCCCGGAGGGATGTTAAAATGTCAAAAAAACAGCTGCAGTCCAGTTGTGATACCTGTCTGTATTACACATACGACGAGGATTATGAATCTTACATGTGCGACATGGATATGGATGAAGATGAATATGTCCGTCTCATCACGGACAGCCACTATCATTGTCCGTACTATCAGAACGACAACGAATATGCCGTTGTTAAAAAACAGCTATAATTTAAATATTTTCAAAAAGCTTCAGTATCTATGGATACCGGAGCTTTTTTTACAATTAACACAACAAATAAGAAAAATGTAAGAAACCCATTGGTTAAGATGTAAGATTTCTGTCAGTTAATCCTAAATTCTATTCGATATAATCAAATTGAAAAGGGGAGATGACTATGAAGATTCTAATTTTAACCGGAAAATTCGGTATGGGACATTATCAGGCTGCCCAGGCCGTAAAAGAAGAACTTGAGAGTAACCCAAATAACGATATCGAAATTATCGACTGGATTGAATATCTGACACCCGGATGTGCCAAATACATTTATGCCGGCTATTCCGCCCTCATTGGACATAATACATTTTTTTATAACCGGCATTATATAAAATCGGAAAACCAGCCGCCCAACCAGAAACCAGAACAGGCTCTGGCCTGTTATGTTAAAATGCAGCGTCTGATTCAGCAAAAGCACCCGGATTTGATAATTTCTGTGCTGGCCTTCTGCTCTCAGGCCGTTTCCTATTATAAACAGCTGAGCGGATCGAATATACCGCTGATTACCTGTATAACCGACATTACCGGTCACTCAGAGTGGATCAACTGCCACACCGATGCTTATGCAGTGGCCTCGGAAGAGGTCCGAAGCTCTCTGATCCGCAAAGGCGTCCCGGGCCATCAGATTTTTATCACAGGAATCCCTGTCCGACAGAAATTTAAAAATAACTCTGCTTCTGAAAACAGGCTGCCAAAGCTGCTTCTTATGGGCGGCGGTCTGGGCCTCCTTCCGAAAAAGCTGGATTTTTATCATCTGCTGAACCAATCCGTTCCTGCAGAAATCACATTGATCGCCGGAAAAAACGAAAAACTCCGACAGAAATTGCTGAACCGTTTTGATAACATCCGGGTTCTAGGTTATGTCGATCACATTGAAACTTATTTCCATGATTCCGATGTGGTTGTAACAAAGCCCGGCGGAATAACGACCTTCGAAGCGATTTATTCCGAAACGCCGGTGATCGCCCTGAATCCGAAACTGCATCAGGAAAAATACAACGCAAGCTTCATCGAAAAGTACTGCATTGGCGAACAGCTAACCATTCTGGATGATTATCAGGCGGTTATGGCAATTGCCCGTTTCATGAATAATTCCCGGAAAATCCAGACCTGCAAACAGCATATGCACCTGCTGAAAAATACTTTCGCCCTCTGCCCGCTGGCAGAGGTGGTGGAACATACGATGAAATCATATCCTTTAGGAGGTTCTGCATCCGATGAAATCTTTAGTTTTAACTTTTGATGACGGACCGGATATCCGTTATACCCCGGTCCTTCTTGATTTACTCAAACATGAAAATATTCCCGCTGCCTTCTTTGTTATGGGAAATCACGCCGTGAACTGCCCCCATTTTATCCGGCAAATGCTTGCCGATGGCCACACGGTGGGCCTCCATACGATGAACCATAAAAATGCTCTGCTCTCCCGTCCCGCATTTATAAGAAAAGATTTTTCTTCCTGTGTCCGGCTTTACAGGGAGCTGACCGGAACGGATCCGGTTTACTTTCGCCCTCCATGGGGAATTTCAAGCCCTGTGACGAATCAGTGTATCCGCCATTATCATATGAAACGGGTCCTTTGGGATGTTATGGCTCAGGACTGGGAAAGCCATACAACTTCGGGGATCATTGCCGACCGCCTGAAACAGCGGGTTTTTGACGGCGCCGTCCTCTGTCTCCATGATGCCGGGGAAGATACCGGCGGCGCCAAGGGCGCACCAATGCGCATGATCGATGCCCTTATCTCTGTGATTCCCTGGCTGAAATCCCAGGGATATCAGTTCCTCACACTGGATCAATACGTTAAAGGAGTAACCTCACATGACATTCAACCACGGAAAAAAAACATCCTATGGCCGTAATATTCTGATTCTTCTCCTGTTAATGGCCGTCACCTTTGCTGTGATTTTCGGCGGAGAAGATTTTTCAGCTTTTTTATCGGCCCTGAAAAGGGCCAAAATCCCCTGGCTGCTTTTCGGCCTTCTCTGTATGTTTATCTTTGTCAGCTGTGAAGCACTGAACATGCATCAGATTTCCGGAACTCTGGGATTTCCCTTAAAATTTTTTCGTTGTGAACAGTATGCATTTATCGGCTTTTATTTCAGTTCGATTACGCCTTCTGCCAGCGGAGGCCAGCCTGTTCAAATATATTATATGAAAAAAGACCGGATTTCTCTGGCCCATTCGTCTTTTATGATTTTATTTATCGTTATGGCTTATCAGATTGCCATGCTCCTCCTTGCCGGACTTATGGCGCTGTGCCATCCTGCTCTGGCTCTGGAAACCGCCGGACATTTAAAATATCTTCTGCCCTTCGGCTTAATTGTCAACGGCTCTGCCGCCGCTGTTATGGGACTTCTTCTATGCTCCCGGAGGATCGTGGAAAAATGCCTCCGTTTTTTTATAACCTTGGGAAGCCGTATAAAACTGATCAAATCCCGGGAACAGGCTTTGCAGCACAGCTTCCGTGAGCTTGCCAATTACCACGATCATGCCCGGAAAATAAAAAGCAATCCTCTGTTATTTATGCGTGTACTTCTCGTATCACTGGTGCAGATTACCGCCCTCTCTTTTATTCCCTACTGTGTTTACCGCGCCCTGGGTTTCTCGGCTTTTACTCCGGGTGAACTCATCACCTGCCAGTCCATACTGACACTGGCGGCTTCCGCGATTCCGACACCGGGAGCTGTGGGTGCCGCAGAAGGCGGTTTCCTCTTTGCCTTTCAAAATATTTTCGGAACGGAAACCATAAAAACAGCCATGCTCCTGAGCCGGGGAATCAGTCTTTATTTGTTCCTCATCCTCAGCTTCATTGTCTGCATGGCCGTACAGATACGGATTTCACGCCGTTCTGAAATTCTTAAATAATCGAATTACTTATTTTCACCTCTTCGCTGATATAAAAGGCCGGCGGCGGCTGAAGCAACGGTGCATATCCCGCTGATCAAAAACCAGACCACAATACCGTAATGCTCCGCAACCGGCCCTGAAATAACCAGTCCCACAGGCATCGCCAGGGACATCACACTTCCCATCAGCGAAAATGCCCTCCCCTGGGCCTCCGGAGGAATATTTTCCTGCATATAGGCCACACAGGGAATATTATAAAAATTACCGCTGGCCCCCATCAAACAGCATAACAGGGCAAAAATACCAAAAGCCCACATCTGACTGGGCAGCACACCGCAGAGTAAGGAGGTAATTCCAACACCTGCAAGTCCCAAATAAGCCATCCTGAGTTTGTGCTGCACTTTCCCAAACACCCCTACAACCAGTGCGGATCCCATCATTCCGGCCGCATAAAGGAATTCGACCAGACTGGCCTGAAATGCCGTCCCTGCAAAATAATCACTGGTCATCAACGGATAATAGGAAGATAAGGGCATAAAGAAAATCATACTGACGGTGGATAGCACCAGCAATACACCAAGCTGTTTATCCCGTTTATAGACTGCCATCCCTTCCTTAAATTCCCGCCAAAAATGGGGGTTCTCCCTGTGTCCGTCTAAAGTTTCGTGGAGCTTTACCGGCGCCAGAGCCCCGCTCGCAATCAAAGCCCCGAAAAAATCGGTCAGAAGAATGAGCCACATTGGCAGCCCGGCATACATAATCGCCCCTAAAACAGGTCCAAGCATAAACGCCCCGGACTGCATAAACTGACTCCATCCATTGACACGTACCAGCTCATCTGCAGGCACAAGCATAGGTACCACCGACTGCATGGCCGGTCCCTGGAATACATTGCCAATGCCCCGGACGAGAAGGACGACGAATACACTCCAGTAGGGCGGCTGTCCCACATAGAACACGGCTGCGATCACCAATGCGGCAAATCCCATAAACATGTCTGCCCCGATAACGATGGATTTCTTTTTTATCCGGTCAATCCAGACACCGGCAAAGGGCCCCAGTATCGCCTGGGGCAACATCGATACAAGTCCGGCCATAGACATGACCATGGGCGATGCCGTCTGACTCGCCAACCACCAGATTAATGCAAACTGAACGGCCGAACTGCCTACCAAAGATATCGTCTGACCTGTAATAATTGCAAAAAATTTCTGTTTCCACTGGGATTTATCATTCATTTCCAAGTTAAATCCTTTCCTAATTTTATAGCCTTCAGGCTTTTTGTAGGATAACCCGGAATCTATATTCTGTCAATGCTTCCTCCTCTTTCCCGTCACACAAAAAGGCCCATCGGCGATTTTTTAATCGTCCATGGACCATTCCTTCCTGTATCTGTTAAATTATGCATCCTGCAATGCTTCCAGCCCCTTCGGGTCAGTGATTTCCACCGTTCCCCGGGTCAGACGGACCATTCCCTCATTCTGGAAATAACGCAGCATCCGGGTTACTACTTCCCTGGCAGTTCCCATATGGTTGGCAATCTTCTCATGGGTCATTTTTAAAACCGTGCTGTCTTCCACAACGCTTTCCTCCAGCAAAAAGCCGGCCAGACGCTTGTCAAAACTTTTCCACATAATCTGCTCGATCAGCCACATAACCTCCGAAAAACGGCTGGCCATAATCTGGTTTGTATAATTCGCTGCCGGCGCTGATACTTCCATCAGTTTTTTGTACACATCCGGAGGAATCACCCAGACTTCACTGTCCTTCTCTGCTTCAATCGCAATATCAAATTGAATGCTCTGCAGCATACAAGATGCTGAAAAGAGACAGATATCCATTTCAAAAAGCCGGTATATCGTAATTTCTCTGCCCTCATCTGAAAAAATATATGCCCGCAGCTGGCCGGAACGAATCAATAAAAGCCCCAGACAGTCCATGGAGCCATTATGAAGCAGAGTCCCCTTCTTTACAGACCGCCGAACCGCTGAACGGGAAAGCTGTTCCTGCTGAGCCGGAGTCAGTTTATCCCAAATAGGAAAATAACTTGCGAAGTCCATTTTTGTACCTCCTTAACAAGGTCAGTATAAAGTAGTTTATGGTATATGTCAATAAATCCTTTGACATATATCCCAAATGAAGTATAATAAATAGCATATATCGGTAATTCTCGCATTTATTGTGAAAAAGTCACAGAACTTTCCAGCTTTATCTGATAATATAAAAGCTATAAAGAAAGTGGTTCAACAATAATGAAACACTATGTATACACCAAAAACAATCAATTTAATGAAAAAACGGAGGAAATTACAATGGAAAAATGGAAATGTACCATATGCGGCTATATTCACGAAGGACCTTTACCGGAAGATTTTAAATGCCCGGTTTGCAAACAGCCGGCAAGCGTATTTGTAAAAATCGAAGAAGCACCGGCAGCACCGGCTAAAAATCCATACGCCGGTACAAAAACAGAAAAAAATCTCTGGGAAGCCTTTGCCGGAGAATCCCAGGCCCGGAACAAATACACCTATTTTGCTTCCGTAGCAAAGAAACAGGGCTTTGAACAGATTTCAGCCCTCTTTCTCAAGACAGCTGAAAATGAAAAAGAACACGCAAAACTGTGGTTTAAGGCTTTGGGTGAACTGGGAGATACTGCAGAAAATCTGCTCCATGCGGCCGAAGGTGAAAATTACGAATGGACAGATATGTATGACCGTATGGCTCAGGATGCAGAAGAGGAAGGCTTCCACGATCTGGCGGCTCAGTTCCGCGGTGTGGCTGCCATCGAAAAGGCCCATGAAGAACGTTATCGCGCGCTGTTAAACAACGTAGAAATGGCTCAGGTTTTTGAAAAGAGTGACGTTCAGATCTGGGAATGCCGTAACTGCGGTCATCTGGTTGTCGGCACGAAAGCGCCGGATACCTGTCCGGTCTGCGACCATCCTCAGAGTTTCTTTGAAGTCCGTAAAGAAAATTACTAATAAATCCGGCGGCAGGGATGCTATACATCCCTTGCCGCCGCACTCAAAATATGATATCCTATTTTACATATGATTCTATCAATTCTATATTTATAATTTGTAAAAATCCTATGTGAGGTGCTATCCATGAAAAGAAACGAATCTGCAGAGGACTATCTGGAAACTATTCTAATATTAAGTGCAAAAAAACCCGTTGTCCGCGGTGTGGACATTGCTGAAGCGCTGGGCTATAAAAAATCCAGTGTCAGCGTTGCCATGAAACACCTGCGCGAAAACGGGCATATTACTGTGACTTCCGAAGGCTATATTTATCTGACCGATTCCGGTCTGAAAATCGCAGAAATGATTTATGAACGTCACCAGCTTCTCTCCTCCTGGCTGATCTATCTGGGCGTAGATGAAGAAACCGCGCTGAATGATGCCTGCCGCATCGAACACGATCTCAGTCCTCAGAGTTTTGAAAAACTCAAAGAACATATTTTAACATCTATGAACCGGTAAAACAGGTATTATGCAGCTACCGTAAGCTGCATAATGCTTCTTCCCTGATTCCAGAGACGCTTGTAGACGTCTTTGCATTTTTGGTATTTCAAAAAAACCTTTCTTGTTTCATTTTCATTGCAATACACCTTCCATAATCCGGAATACTTATAATTCTGTCCATTATTGACAATAAACCCTTCCACATCTCCCAGCGGATAGTCCAGAAACACACCGATTTCATGAGGAAAATTTCCACTTATTAAAAACCGGTCTCTCAGCCGTTCAACCGCATATCCTATTTCCGTATCCTCATATCCATACTGTTCAAGAAATGCGGCAACTTCCGGACTTCTCAAATCTTCCTGCAATTGATTTTTCCGGTAAACATAGATCAGCGCTTTCCCCCTCTGAACTCTGAGCAGAAACAATCCAATCCCCTTTTCTTTCATAAACCCGTTCCAATATTCAAGCTGACTTTCCAGCTCCCCCTCTGTCGTAAAATCCATACTGAATAAATTGGCCGTTTTTATCGATGCCAGCGTCGCCGAACAATGTTCGACCAGCATTTTTTCTATTGCCACCTCGAACCCCTCCTATGCCATCCTGCAATGTTCCTGAAGAATCATTCGCAGACCGCTGGCACTGCTTGTGTGAAGCCGTGCCACCGGAATATTATTTTTCTTCGCTTCCCGGGCCGCCGTCATAACCATCTTATGTGAAACCGTATCTGTAAACAAAATCATTAAATCGGGACATCCGATTTTCTTCCGGACCGAACCTTTTTCTTTTGGAAATATCTTGGCCTTACATCCATATTTTTTACAAATATCCGTATACTGACATACCATGCCTTCATTTCCACCGATAATTACAATACTCATTTTTGCACCCCTTCTTCCTTTATTTCAAGTGGTTAGTTTTTCCTAACTCGTGTTTTAAAAAAAACGGCGGTTTCCTGCCCTTCTGCCCCAGCGGCAGCCCACAGGAATTCTACCGTAATCTATTTCCATCTTTTTCTATGTCAGTATATTCTAACTTCGGTTCGTTGTCAATAACCTTTTTTTTAAATTTATTTTCTATTTGGGTATTTTAAACAAAATTTTCGCCCGAAATACGCCAATACAACGAATAATAAGTTTCTGCTATATTAACACAGAATGATTATATCAAATACAAGACGGGGGAATGAAACGCAGCGGTGGATACGTCGATTGACGACAACACATAGGAATTATCTCAAAGATATTTTTATAAGCATTCCACCCTTCAAAATAAAGTTATCTCGATACTCCGAAAGAGAAATACGTTCCAGAAAACGCTCCATCATTTAATTTCGCATTAGAATTTGTGCATCCGCAGATTTTTCCTTCGAGAGGTTGCGAATCAAATCTTTTAACTGTCTTGCAGTCTTTATCATAAAAGCACCTCCAAATACTGGCGCAAAATCCTCTCAACCCGAAACAGACCTGCATATTGAATCAGTCTCTACGAAAGCAAACACAAACCCTAAATGAATCTGTTGTCTATAATACTTTTATCATTTCCCCAATATCTCCCTGAATACAGATGGAACGTCCTGCAATCTCCTGTGGCACATCCGCTTTATCAAGATTAACACAGGCATATACTGCATTCGGATTCTGCATGGTCATCTGCCAGAAGCTAAATTTCACTATGCCGGGTGTGTTATGTTTATTGCGCACCACGAAAGAACTGAAGCTAATTATGACGTAAAATCATTTCAAACAATTCATAATGACCGTAATCATCATCTCTTTTTCTTCCGGTCTTGATTCTGCTATCATAATTGTCAGTGCAACCAGAGTATGGTCATCTATTAGTTTCTTTCCTTCTACAAATAAAACTCCGTTTTTATCCAAAAAATACAAAAACATAGTTGCCGCAATGCGCTTATTTCCGTCTAGAAAACTGTGATTTTTCGTTACGAAATATAATAGATGCGCTGCTTTTTCCTCCAGTGTCGGATAAATGTCCTGTCCGGCAAATGATTGATAAATATTTCCAATGCTTCCGGCAAATGAGTCATCTTTTTCCTTTCCAAATAATTCGGACTCATTTCCAAATTTCATGTTCGCAATGACATTTTTACATTCCTCATATGTAAGAATATAGTTTGCCTGACTGCCTGAAGGACGTACCATACTTTGATGATCGTAAGAATCTAACAACTCTAATGCTTCACTATATTTTTCTATAACAGACAAAATCTGCCTGCTGTCTAATTCATTTTCTGTGCGCTTCATAATCCGTATCACCTCTCCCAATTGATTGATACGGTTATTGTTTACTGCATATCCTTGAATAATGTATTGTTTTAAAACAGAATTTGCCCATTTTCGAAAAGCTACGCCTCGTCTGGATTTTACACGATAACCAACTGATATTATAACATCAAGATTATAATATTCTGTCATATGTGTCTGTGTTTTTCCTTCTATTGCTCCATGCAGAGTGGTAGTCGCAAATTTTGCGACTACCACTTGACCTTCCAGTTCTTCACGTCTGGCATTCGCAATATGCTTTCCTATGGTTTTAATATCTCTGTCAAACAACTCTGCCATTTGGGCACGATTAAGCCATACAGTTTCCTCTTCTGGAGTTACCGGTACTTCAAGTTTGATTCCGTTATCTTCAAATAGTACAATTTCCTTTTCCATATCTCGCCTCCATATTCTTCCCACCACTATATTGTTTAGATTATAGCATTTTTGAAAGATATACAAAAGCTGCAATATTAGAAGATACTTTTATAAGGACTCCAGCACTTTCCCAATATCACCCTGAATGCAAACGGACTGTTCTGCAATCTCCCGCGGTGCCGCCGCATCCTTCAGATTCAGGCAGGCATAAACCGCCCTGGGATTCTGCATCGTCATCTGCCAGAAGGGATACTTGATAATAACGGGGGTGTTCCCGCCTACACCTAATTCTAAAAACAAACTTTTCATTCCTCGATGACGGTGCATAAAATCCTCATAGCGCTGAGCTGCTGCATACCAGCCCTTATCCTGAACAAAGGTATTATCACACCGAAGATTCATAGTCATCGGTTTACCACAGATCGGACAGTATGGTACAAGTTCTGTCGGTATGCGCATATCCTTCTGTTCAGTGACCATGCGACGCACAATTTCTTCATTATCATAGGTCTTTTGGCAGCATGGCTCACTACACTGCCAAAGACCGTAGTCTCCCTGAGTATAGAACAATCTCTTTTTATCAAATCCGGCAAGCTGGAACTGATGATCCACATTGGTAGTCAGCAAAAAATAGTCTCTATCTTTGACCAGCTCAAATAATTCCTCATAGACCGGCTTTGGAGCCTTTTCATAGCGATTGATCATAATATGGCGGCTCCACCACGCCCAGTATTCTTCCAGTGTTTCAAAAGGATAGAAACCGCCGGAATACATATCCCGGATTCCATACTTTCGAATGAAATCTCCAAAATTCTTCTGAAAACGCTCGCCGGAATAAGTCAGACCGGCAGAGGTGGAAAGTCCCGCTCCAGCGCCGATTATAACGGCATCTGCTTCAGCAAGCGCCTGTTTCAGTCTGCTGATCCGCTCCGAGTAAGTCTCGGTAGATTTCCTTGTCAATATCCTTGAAAACATTGAAGATCACTCTCCTTATCGTAGTATTATGCTGTAGAAACCCGGTGACCGTTTTCACAGCAATTGTCGCGGCTTCCCGATTTGGAAAATGAAATTCTCCTGTGGAAATACAACAAAAAGCCACACTGGACAGCCCTTGCTGCGCCGCCAGCTCCAGACAGGAGCGATAGCAGGACGCCAGTTCCTTCCGATCCCTCTGCGTCACATGCCCTCTGACGATTGGGCCGACTGTGTGAAGCACATAGTGAGCAGGAAGATTATATCCCTTTGTCAGCTTTGCTTTTCCGTTTGGCTCCGGGTGTCCCTGCCTCTGCATAATCTGATTGCACGCATCACGAAGTTCCAGACCTGCGGCTGAGTGGATTGCATTGTCAATGCAGCCATGACAGGGGCAGAAACAGCCAAGAAGCGCATTATTATCCGCATCTACAATTGCATCCACCGCCAGCCGGGTAATATCCCCCTGCCAAAGCGCCAACCGGGGATTTTCGGCTGTCACCGGGAGAGCATTTCCATCAACTACACCCTTTTCTTCCCTCTCAGCTGACAGAAGCATATCTTGCACCTCCAAAAACTCCGGCTTTAAGGGCATCGGTGAGCGTACATTCATCAAACTGCGAAGTAATCTTCTCCGGGAATGCTCATCTTTTGGAAACACATTTGCCTGCTCCTGGTATTGGGGCATCTCCTTGAGAAGCACATCAATCAGATATTGTATTTGTTCCAAATAAGTCATGAAATCATTCCTCCAAAATCAAAAGAAACGGTTGTGCATTTTCCATCCTATACCCCTCTGTGAACAGGCTGTTGTGCTGTAGCAGATTCTGGTGGCTGATGGCTTCTCCGTTAAAAGTCAGATCGCCGGATAAAATAAGGGCATCCGGTGCTTCCAGGATGGTCTGCTGAACAAATGCATCGAAGATTTCCTCTGCATAGTGCGTCATTTTACCATCCGCACCTTGGATCACCTTTTGAAAATAGGGGCCGTGATCGGTCAATTCCGGAGCCAGATAGTGCAGATCCGTGGCAATCATAAGCGACAGGTGATCCACCGGCTCAAAATTTTCCGTTGTAACCGCTGTACGTTCACGGTCGACCGTCAGAGAAAACGCCGCAAAAAGGATGAAGATAGGGAGAATAAGAAACACCAATCTCCCCTTCATTTGCCAAGCCGCTCCACGGCTTTGACTGGGCAGATGCGGAAACAATTACCGCAGTGGAGGCAGTGGACGGTATCAATGCTGCGGGGGATCGTATTGCTGATACAGCTCACCGGACAAACACTTCGGCAACCCTGGCAGCCGATACACTTCTCCGGAACGATATGGTATCCAGTTCCTTTGGCGGTCACACCGCCAAAAGAAAAGCTCTGGCGATAGGGCGGAAGCTGCCCAAGATCAAAATACTCGCCCTCGCCCTGATAGATTTGAAAGACCTCCAGTGCCTCCCGACTCTTTTCCGTTGGGTAAATCTTAGCCATGTACGGGTTTTTCTCGAAAATCTCTCCCAACCGGTCTTTTCCGATGTTCCGCACTGGGCCCCGCAGGGAAATTGCCAGGGTGGATAGGGTATCACTCCCTTTCATGCCGGAAAGCGCCACAAAAGGCTTTGCCGTCAGACGGTCATAGAAGGTCTTGCCTCTCCCAGTCAGGAAGTAAAGTCCGGTTTCATCCGCCAGCATGACATCGATCACACAAGTCTGCGGCAGACCGTTTTCATCCAGGGTCGCAAAAACAGCAGAATGGATCTGGCGCTGTAAAAGCTGTAAAATCTCAAGTGTAGTCATTCTAATTATATATACTCCAATCCTATTAGAAAGTGATTGGACTTCTCCTTCCTCCCAGGTTCTACCAGGTAGTATGATGGATTTTTTCTTACAGGCTGTACTCCTGGGGAGGGTTGCCGGAGAAGTCGGCAATCACCGCATGCGCATTGGCCAGATAGAACACCTCGAAGATTGGGTTATCAGCGGTCTGATACTGGCCCTTAACGATGGGGTTCTGGATGCACATCTCCTTGACGGCCATGTTGTTCTCAAAGATTGCCCTGCCGTTCAGACGAATCCAGGCATAGGTGGGGCTGGACACGGAGAGCTCCACTTCAGGGTTGACCTGCATATCCTTGAAAACATCCTTCTGATTGTTGGTGCAGAACCAGAGCTTTCCGTCCTGCTCTCCAGCGAACATGAATGGGCGGCACTTTGCCTTTCCGTCCCGGCCCACGGTGGCCAGATACTGCACAGGGTTCTCATTCAGGAATTTAACAACTTCTTTCATAATATAATTTACCTCCAAATTTTTTATTCAAAGGGGAATCCCCTTTGTTTGTTAATTAAATTGTATCAACACTCTTTATTGCTGTGAAGTACGCACAATATTGTGGTATAGTTACCAAATGGTAACGATTGGACAGTTACCTGAATTTCTTGACACCCCTGCCGCACTTACAGTAAAATAAGACTATACATCCCAAAAAGAAACCATCAGAAAATCGGAGGTGATCACATGGCGACCGTAACAAAAGAACTCCCTTCTTGTCCTGTGGAAACAACGCTCACTTTAATCAGCAATAAGTGGAAAGTATTGATTCTCAGGGATTTGCTTTCTGGCACAAAACGCTTCGGCGAATTAAAAAAATCTATCGGCAACGTCAGTCAGAAAGTATTGACAGCACAACTTCGTCAGATGGAGGCCACCGGTCTGCTGAATCGTACTGTGTACCCGGAAGTTCCACCACGTGTGGAATACACATTAACCGAATTAGGATATAGTTTGAAACCCGTTCTGGATGCGATGTGGGACTGGGGAGAAAACTACAAGGCACAGAACGAGTCCTTATAACATAAAAAATGAGATATTCCATACCATATGGATATCTCATTTTTTATTTCAATTAAACAATATTTCTTATAATACAATCGCATTTACTGCTTCAATCAGATCCACTACCTGTGAACGTTCAATCAAAGCTACCGTTTCTCCGTCCACAACGGCCAGGCAATAATCACCATCATAGCGATAAAGTTCTACTTCTACCTGTGGATAATTTTCGTTATCAAGATATACAACAAAACTAATTTCCAGCTTTTCTTTCGCTTCCTCATCCGTAAAGTTGTCGGCTGATAAACTGCGGATTGCAGAATTAAGCGGCGCCATTTCTAATTCTTTATCCTGATAATAGTAAGTTCTGTCGTTGTCCGCTTCTTCCGATGTGATCGTATAGGTTTCACTTTCCAAAGTAATGTCCATTTGAGTCACTGTTGAAAGATCCGCTGTAAGGACTTCCTTATGACGAAGATCATCATAGGAAACCGCTGCAAGAATATCCTAGGATTCTTTAGAGATTTCATAAATAATCTGAGACTCTCCAACTCTTGCATAGGCAGTCACTTCCACCGTTTCTTCATTGTCATTTTCAAATGCGTGGTCAACTGTGATTATCAGTTCCGGTGTATCCATACCGAATTCCGCAAGTTCTTCTTCTGTCGCATTGTAAGTTGCATAAGTTCCAAGACTTAAAGAACTGATTTCATCCATCAGGGTATCGATATTCTCCGTATCTAATGGCAGCGTTTCTCCACCGTTCTCCACGAAGTAAACGTCATCTTCACAATACGTATGTGTACTTTCTTCTTCATAGAAAATACTGTAATTTTCTGAACCGGTAAATGTAATCGTATTTACCTGTTCAAAAGATGGCGTCTCATCATGTTTCATCGTATCATCAAGGACGGCATCAAAATATTCTAACGGATCCTCGGATACAAGATATACGTTTCCATCACCAATGGATACATAGCGTTCTGAATCCATATCGCTATAATTCCCAAGCTTAATCTCATATTCTGTTTCATCCGCAGTAAACTTAATCGTACCGGTTGGATTATCTAAACCGTACTGTCCATAATCTTCTACATTTTCAATGATAAAGGATACGCCAAACGTTTCAAAAACAGAAAGCAGCGCTTCGATTTTATCCCCGTCCACCGGGACTGCTCCATCGCCATCGTAAATCCATTCTTTATCTTTGTGGAAATAGGCGTTTGCGAAACGCCACAAGCCGCATAAATACGGCATTTTTCTGACACTAAAAACAAATAACTCCTCACTGGATATGGTATAATAGAGTTGTCTAGAAACTATAAACCACTACCCAGAAAGGAGTTACTCTGATATCTATGATACCATACAAACAGCTTTCTTTGGAAGATATTTTTCAAGATTGCCAAGATAAATTTGATAATGACAAGCCTGCGTTTCTCTCTCTACTGGAAAACCATATCGACATGGATGAAATTATTCCGATTTCTTTTAGAAATCATTTTTATGCATCAACGGGCAGAACCCGTAAATACTCTTTACATGCCTTGGTGATGCCGCCTTTGATAGTGTTACCCTTTATAAAGAATTACTGTCTGGCGATACTTTTGGTAAGAACCGTCATTTTGCAAAAGCATATATACCGCTTAATTCAAGATCTGGACTCGAAAATCCGGATTACACCATAAATGCAGATGGAATTCCCTGCTGTCCACATGATGAAAATCTTGCCACGAAACAGGAAGGTATATCAAAACTCAAAAGCGGTGTTACTCGTTACAAATTTGTCTGTCCAATGATTAAGTGGGAAAAGAAACCGGACACCGGCAAATATGTCAGAGTCTGCCACTGTGATAATCCATGTACTACATCTTCCTGTGGAAGAATGGTTTATATTTATCCTGAAAAAGACCTTCGTGCTTATCCTGGTACCCTTCGTGGAACTGAAGACTGGGATAATACCTACAAAATCCGAACTGCCGTTGAACGTGACATTAACCACATCAAAGAAAATCTTTGCCTTGCAGGTCGACGTACACAAAACAAGAAAACACTTCATGCAGATTTAATTCTTGCAGGAATTACACACGGTTAGTTACAGTCGTTCTCGCCGATAAAATAAAGCATCACGAGTACATCCGCAGTCTGAAACCGCTTATTGCTTAGGACTTACCAACTTAATACGTTATATAGCTTGTTTAAGTGCGCCAAAAGTTAAAGCTATTCACTTTTCACCTTAGAATTCGTGCACTGCACGAATTCAATCCTGGTTCTAATCAAGATTGCGGGCGAACGCTAGTGAGTTTCGCAATTACCTAATAGATTAACATCTTAAACAAAACATATTTATATTCTTTAAGTATAACACATAACTGTCCAAATTCCATCAAATATCGACTTACAGATTTTTGTTAAAAATTATATCTTTCTTTCCCATAAAAGACATCCGATTGTTGGATGCCTAGAATACGATGTAGGAAACTTTTTATTTCTTTCACGAACTCTATGCTATTGTAAAAGTACATTCTCATATTTGGCTGCTACATATATAAACAACAGCGGTCTTGGTATTTTTATGATGCCCCAAATTACTAGCACTGTCAAAAGATAAGTGCTAATTTTTTTTAATTTCCCCTCATATTCTACATAAACTAACATAACAAATATATATAACATAGCCAATCGTATACACTAATTTAAAGCAGTATTTTTATCAGTATATTTATTGACTTTTATAGCAACATTGAATATACTATAGTTAAAGAGGTGATGATTATGAGCTCTATCAGAAGTGCAATTGAAAACACAATTCCAATTACTCAATTCAATCGTGGATTAGCAGGAAAAATTTTTGATGAAGTGAAACGCCACGGTGCAAAAGTTGTTATGAAAAATAACTCTCCTGAGTGTGTCCTCCTATCCCCTGAAGAATATATCCATCTTTTGGATGAGGTAAACGATGCCCGTCTCCTGGTGGCTGCTACACAGCGTATGTCCCATTTTAATCCGTCCACTACTATCTCCCAGGAACAAGTGGATCAGGAATTTGGATTTACAGCTTCCGACTATGAAAATACGGAGGATATTGAATTTGAATGAGCTGGGATGTAAAATATCTTCCTGAAGCCCTCGAAGACCTCCGAAAACTGGATGGCAGTCAAAAGATTTTAATTCGTAAAGCGATTCAAAAAGTCTGCCAGAATCCTCTTCCAGAAAATGAAGGCGGCTATGGAAAACTCTTAGGAAACAAAAACAACACCAATCTTTCCGGCTTCTTAAAAATTAAACTTCGTGGTGCAGGTCTACGTATCGTTTATCAGCTTATCCGCCACAATGATAATATGCTTGTTGTCGTAATTGGTGCACGCGAAGATGACGAAGTCTATGAAATGGCGCAAAAACGTATTAACAAACATAATTTGTAAAAAGAAACGGCAAAATCAACGCCGTTTCTTTTTACTGTCTGCTCTTTTGCCCCGGAGTATCCCTTTTGTCAAAAAGTATGGGTTTCGCCAAAGAGTACAAACTCCCCGGCAAAACCCATACTAAATCACACATTAAACTCACACGGCGTTACCCCATCCCCACTTTCACGGCAACTTATCCATTTTAATTTTCGTAAAAACACAACTACATTTCCATCAAATAATCCAGCAAACCCGCATAAAATCAAGGTTTCCGCTCCAGCAGGCAAACCGTTTCGACTGTCTTTTCATTGGGCAACCGGATTGCCATACTCTCAACGCCTT
>DBGCEW010000175.1:0-6231 GCA_048357495.1 Frisingicoccus sp. | reverse complement strand
TTAGATACTGCTTCTTTCACTGCAAAATTGCCGGCGGCTTTCTGATAATTGGTGCCGATCATCTGTCTTTCCTTCAACGTAAAATAACGCATCAAAAAAGCCTCCTTAGCGCAGGCTTTTTCAATGCGTTCAATCTCTATTAAATCTGTACCGATTCCTATTATCATACATATTCACTCAATCCTGATTACCCTCGCCGTCATTCACATGCATGGCACGGTACTCGTAGGATAATGTCATCAGGCTTTCATTCAAATGAACATTTTTAACGCAAACATCTTCCGATACACTCAAATCCGTCGGCGCAAAGTTCCAGATCGCTTTAATGCCAATATGTTCCAAATGTCTGCCGATTTCCACTGCCTGACGTTTTGGCACCGTCAATGTCACCACATCGACCTTGTGTGTAGCGACAAATTCATCCAGACTATCCATCATCCGTACTTCAATGCCCCGTACTGAAACCCCTTTCAGACGTGGATTTGTATCAAATATACCGATTAAATGATATCCCACTTTCTCAAAATTATAATTGGCCAGAGCCTGTCCCAGATTACCGGCACCGATAATGATCATGTTGTGCTGGACATCCAGGCCTAAAATCTTACCAATCTCGCTATGTAGGTATTCGACATTATAACCATACCCCTGCTGTCCAAAGCCTCCAAAATTATTCAAATCCTGTCGTATCTGCGAAGCGGTTACTTTCATCCGTTGACTCAGTTCTTTTGACGAGATGCGTACAACGTCATTCTGTAAAAGTTCGCCAAGATATCTGTAATACCGTGGCAGACGACGTATCACCGCCGCTGAAATATCTCTATGTCTCATAATATCCACACCTGTTCATATCTATAATTTATATTATTTTCATGATTTATTGTTAAATAATAATCATATTATGCTTCTTATTCATTATATCGAATCGTTGTAAAGTTGTCAAACTTTCTTTACATTTTTTTATCCTGTTTACACAATTTTTGGACTGTGCTAGAATAGTTACTGTTATTTATGCTAAACAAAGGAGAATTTATATGATACTTGCATGTCATCACATTTCCAAAGCCTTTGGAACAGACGTGATACTCAATGATATTTCCTTCCATATAGAAGACTATGAAAAAGCTGCCATCGTCGGTATTAACGGTGCAGGAAAATCTACGCTGTTAAAAATTATTATGGGAGAACTCCATTCGGATTCGGGAGACGTCATTCTGGCAAAGGGAAAAACTATCGGTTATCTGGCCCAGCATCACTCAAGAGACTCTGAACGGACGATTTACGAAGAACTTCTGGACGTAAAAAAGGAGGTCATCCAGCTTGAACAGCGGATGTCCGAGATTGAAATTTCCATGAAACAGGCTTCCGGTGATGAACTTGATCGTCTGCTTCATACCTATGCCCATCTCCGCCAGTCCTTTGAAAACCAGAACGGCTATGCCTACCGCAGCGAAGTCACCGGCGTTTTAAAAGGTCTTGGCTTTACGGAGGAAGAGTTTTCAAAACAGGTCTCCCTTCTTTCCGGCGGTCAAAAAACCCGGGTGGCCCTCGGACGACTCCTTCTTGCCAAACCGGATATCCTTTTGCTTGATGAGCCGACCAATCACCTTGATATGAATTCGACAGCCTGGCTGGAAACATTCCTGATGAACTATAAAGGTTCTGTCATTATTGTCGCCCACGACCGTTATTTTCTTGACAAAGTTGTGACAAAAATCGTGGAAATTGACCATCACAAAAGCCACGTTTTTAAAGGGAATTATACGGATTACGCCGTTAAAAAAGCCCAGTTGAGGGATATTGAACGCAAAGCCTGGTTCAATCAGCAGCAGGAAATCGCCCATCAGGAAGCCGTCATCCAAAAGCTCCGTTCCTTTAACCGTGAAAAATCCATCCGCCGGGCAGAAAGCCGGGAAAAAATGTTAAATAAGATGGATATTCTGGACAGACCTGAAGAAGAAAGTATGGGCATGCGTATTTTGCTGGAACCGGATACCATCAGCGGCAACGATGTGCTTTTCATTGAACATCTGTCCAAAAGCTTTGGCGGCGAATATCTCTTTCAGGATATATCCATAGACATCCGCCGCGGCGAACGGGTGGCCTTGATTGGAGATAACGGTGCCGGAAAAACAACCATTTTAAAAATCATTAACAGCCTGCTTCCTGCCGACCGCTGTGAAATGCGCCTCGGCGCCAAAGTACATATTGGCTATTATGACCAGGAGCATCAGGTGCTTCATGACCATAAATCTATTTTTGAAGAGATTTCCGATGAATATCCTTCATTGAATAATACACGCATCCGAAATGTTCTGGCCGCCTTTTTATTTACCGGAGATGACGTTTTTAAACAGATCAGCGAGCTCAGCGGCGGAGAACGCGGCCGGGTTTCTCTGGCAAAACTCATGCTCTCCCACGCAAATTTCCTTATTCTGGATGAACCAACCAACCATCTGGATATCCAGTCCAGGGAAATCCTCGAAGAAGCCCTGCAAAATTATACCGGAACCGTCCTCTATGTATCCCACGACCGTTATTTTATCAATCAGACGGCAACCCGGATTCTGGATCTGACAAAGGGCGGACTCAACAGCTATTCCGGAAACTATGATCACTATCTTGAGAAAAAGGAACATCCATCGGTGGATTCCTCCGGAGGTTTTCTGTCCGAAACAGAAACAGACAACGATACTTCTGCCGCCTCAAAACCTGCGGGCAAAAACGATTACATGCGCCAAAAAGAAGAACAGGCCAGAGAACGTAAACGACAGAATCAGATTAAACGTCTGGAAAACCGGATAAACGAGATCGAAGCCCGGCTTGCCGAGCTGGATGAATGTCTCTGTCAGGAAGAAATTGCCACGGATGTACAGCGTCTGATGGAAATTAATAACGAACATGAAGCCCTGGACGAAGAACTTCTTCAGTGTATGGAAGAATGGGAATCCATTGTATAACCAAAAATAGCATCCAGCAAAAATCCCGGTAACTATCCTGACGATAATTCCGGGATTTTTGATTTCTTCTTTTTTTCTGTGCTGCCTGTTATTTCACAGCATGAATGGCATCGGTGACTTTCCAGCTTTCCACTGCATTTTCAATATGGCGGGTGGCCAGCCGGGCGGCTTCCTCCTCCTGCCGGTTCCGGATAGCTTCCATGATCGCCGCATGTTCCTCATAGGACTTTTCAGCCCTCTTTTCATCTTTCAATGCATTTTTGCGCACCTGCTGAACATATTCATGGAAGGTCCTCAGCATATGCTCTAACAGATGGCTGCCAGAAGCTGCATACATCAACTCATGAAACCGGTTATCCGAAATATAAACCTGTTCCCAATTTCCCTTCTTGCGGTAAAACTCAGACATATAGAGAACCTCTTCCATGGCTTCCATCTGTGCCGCTGTAATATGTTTCACCGCCCATCGGGCTGCCAGCCCCTCCATGAGTGAACGAATGGCATAAACATCCTCAACATCCTTACAGTGAATGTTATGAACAAAGGCTCCCCGGTTTGGAATTGTGTCAACAAGTCCTTCCAGAGCCAGCTGGCGTATCGCTTCACGTACCGGCGTACGGCTCACGCCATAATTTTTTGCCAATGTATTTTCCTTCAGCTCTTCATTATCTTTAAATGTTCCTGAGAGAATATCCGAGCGCAGAGCCTGATAGATTTTCTCCGTCAAAGAATATTTGCCCGTCTCCTCTGAAAAATCATTTTTCAGCATAAAAGGCCCCCCCTAAGCCTGTATCGTATAATTACATGCCTGACACGCTTCATCAATCACCTTTAAAAGTTCTTCATCGGTCAATGCAGTGACACGTCCGCTTTCATATTCCTGGTCTACCCAGTCTTTCACATAACTGATAATCGGATCCGATTTCGTCACACACTTGTCCCCTTTTAACTTGAAATAAGTGTTGATCCAATGGGCAATCCCCGCCAGACCGGACGTATTTGAAACCGCAACCATCACAGGACGGTTTAAAAATTTCTCTGTATCAAAAATATTATAAATTTCTTCGTTTTTGAGCAGCCCGTCGGCATGGATTCCCGCCCGGGTGACATTAAAATTCTTTCCTACAAAAGGTGTTCTGGAAGGCAGTTTATAACCGATTTCCTTCTCGTAATATTCTGCCATATCTGTGATCGCAGTCGTATCCATACCATCAAGGGTTCCCCGAAGCTGGGCATATTCAAAGACCATCGCTTCCAGAGGTGTATTTCCCGTACGTTCTCCGATACCAAACAGGGAACAGTTGACGCCGCTGGCCCCATAAAGCCATGCGGTTGTAGAATTCACAACGGCTTTATAGAAATCATTGTGGCCATGCCACTCAATCATATGGGATGGCACGCCTGCATGGACATTTAAACCGTAAATAATTCCCGGAACAGAACGCGGTATGGCAGCTCCGGTAAAGTTTACACCATATCCCATCGTATCACAGGCACGGATTTTCACCGGAATTCCATAGGCTTCACCAAGTTTCTGTAATTCCAGACAAAACGGAATCACAAAGCCGTAAATATCCGAACGGGTAATATCTTCCAAATGGCACCGTGGTCGGACACCCGTTTCCAGACATTCCCGGACAACGCTGAGATAATGTTCCATAGCCTGTTTACGGGTCATTTTCATTTTATAGAAAATATGGTAATCCGAACAGCTGACCAGGATTCCCGTTTCCTTAATGCCAATTTCTTTAACAAGCTGAAAATCTTTTTTATTGGCACGAATCCAGGCAGTCACTTCAGGAAATTCATAGCCTCTTTCCATACATTTATAGGCTGCATTTCTGTCCTTTTCGCTGTAAAGGAAAAATTCACTCTGACGTATAATACCCTTCGGACCACTGAGCCGGTGCATGTAGTCATATAAAGTAACAATCTGTTCTGTCGAATAAGGAGCCCTGGACTGCTGTCCGTCACGGAAAGTCGTATCTGTAATCCAGATTTCTTCCGGCATATTCATCGGCACAACCCGTTGGTTAAATACAATTTTCGGCACTTCTTCATAAGGAAAAAGGTTTCGGAAAACGTTTGGTTCTTTGACATCCTGAAGTGCATACAAGTGTTCTTCAAAAGCCAGTAGGTTATTATGAGGATTTATAATCACATTGCGATTATCCATAGTTCTCTCACTTCCATTTCTATAAAAATCTTTTACTTTAACTAATTAATGTGTCAATTTTTATGTATAATTGTATACAATTATACATAAAATGTCAAGAATTTATCCAGGGATTTTTATTATTAAATATTTTCTTTAAACAAAAAACCTCCAGAAAAAAAGTTTAATACTTTTTTCTGAAGGTTTTTACGCAATGCTTCAATTACATCATAGCTTCCAGATTTTCGCGAATCGCTTTAATAAAGCCTTCACTGGTCAGCTCTGTCACTTCACTCAAAGTCGTCAGCAATGTAAGGTCTTTTGTCATCTTTCCGGACTCAATCGTCTGAATGGTAGCTGCTTCCAGTTTGTCAGCAAAATCCATCAATTCCCGGTTTCCGTCCATCTCACCACGTTTCTTCAAAGCGCCTGTCCATGCAAAAATAGTAGCCACGGAGTTTGTCGATGTTTCTTCTCCAGCCAGATGTTTATAATAATGTCTCTGTACCGTACCATGGGCAGCTTCATATTCATAATAGCCTTCCGGTGATACAAGGACGGAGGTCATCATCGCCAGTGAACCAAAGGCTGAAGATACCATATCGCTCATAACATCACCATCATAGTTTTTACATGCCCATATGTAACCGCCTTCGGATTTCATAACCCGGGCAACGGCATCATCGATCAATGTATAGAAATATTCAAGGCCTGCCGCCTCAAAGGCCGCTGCATATTCTGCATCGTAAATTTCCTGGAAAATATCTTTAAAGGTGTGATCATATTTTTTGGAAATCGTATCCTTAGTAGCAAACCATAAATCCTGTTTGGTATCAAGAGCATATTTAAAACAGCTGTGGGCAAAGCTTCGAATCGATTTTTCGATATTATGCATTCCCTGTACAATACCCGGTCCGTCAAACACATGAACCAGTTCCCGTGTCTCTGTACCATCTTCTGCTGTATAAACCAGTTCCACTTTACCGGCACCCGGAATCTTCATCTCGCTGCCCTTGTAAACATCGCCATAAGCATGTCTCGCCAGAGTGATCGGCTTTCTCCATGTTTTTACATTAGGCTCGATACCCTTGACAATAATCGGCGCCCGGAAAACTG
>DBGCEW010000174.1:0-6271 GCA_048357495.1 Frisingicoccus sp. | reverse complement strand
CAGAAAAGAGAAATCCAGAGGCAGATTCGTCCCTGAATATTAAATTTCTCATGACTGTAATCCCACCACCGGGCAGCAAACAGTTTCTCCATCGTCCATGATGTTATAAATTCCAGCATTGAAGGAAAAATAACACCACCGATATAGACAATCCATAACTGATCCCTGAAAGGATACAGGGTCAGATAAACCAGCAGCGCACCGCTGCCGTAAATCGGAATATAAGGTCCCATCAGAAATCCACGGTTGATCCAGCGTCTGGCCTTAAATGAACAATAGGCGCTTTCCCATAGCCAGCCGCAGACACAGTAAATAATAAAGAACCATAAAATATGATAAAAATCTGTATAAAATTCCAAAGGGCAATCCCTCCAAGTTTTTGTTATACTATACACGATATTTAATGAAAAATCAATTTTGGAAACTGTTTTTCTGAGGTTGTGCTATAATGATATTATTATAAATTCCATGGAGGAAAAATGAAAACACTGAGAACAACCCTAAAAAATACCCCGTCTGTCAATTTTAATATTCTGCATCCTGAGGAAATCCTGTTTCTTGATATTGAAACAACCGGACTCACCCCGGATTTATCGATTATTTTCATGATTGGCTGTGGTTTTATTGACGGTAACCATCTGGAAATTATCCAATGGCTTTCAGATTCTGCGGAACTTCACGGCGAACAGGAAATTCTCCGGGCCTTTTCAGGCTGGATTGAAGACCGATGGCATACCGCAGGAAATTTTCATCTGATCACTTATAATGGTCAGAATTTTGACCTTCCCTTTCTCCAAAGCCGCTGCCGCCAATGTGCCGTAACCAATCCCCTTGAAGTCCTGAACCCTGTAAAAGCCAGCACAGATCTCTATCGTTTTGTCAGAAATTTTAAAAATCTGTGGCCTGTGCCGAATCTGAAACTGAAATCCATGGCTGCCTGGCTCGGCCATCCTGTTTCCTCCGCTCCGGAAGGAAGACGGCTTATCCACGCCTATCAAAATTACCTGAAAACAAAGGATTCTGCTGCTCTGGACCTTTTGTTCCTTCATAATATCCAGGACCTTTCGTCTCTGAGTTTTGTTTTGGCTTTATGTAATTACTCTGTTTTTTTCGAGGGCGCCTATACCATTACCCAAGCCCGCCGTCCGGAAAAACACTGTCTCGAACTCACTCTAACGCCTGAAATTTTCCTGCCAAAACCATTGAGCTATGAATACCTTAATTTCCACATGGATATTCTCAATTCCGAAGTTCATATCTTCGCCCCGGTTTATCACGAAAAACTCCGTTATTACCACAGCGATTTTAAAAACTATGTCTATCTTCCCAAAGAAGATTACGCCATTCCAAAATCCATGGCTTCCTATGTGGACCGGAATCACTGGATAAAAACATCCAGGGAAAACTGTTATACCTGGTTTCCCCTGGACACTGATTTTATGAATGATCACGAAAGCCAGAAAAACTATACATCCATGATTTTTCGTTTATTTGGATTTTCTGGATAAAAAACCTTTCAGAAGAGATTCGGGATTCAGCCGCTTCTTGGTATCCTCTGACATCGCCTGAATCTCTTCTTCAGCCTCCGAATCACTGCTGTACCCGGTCTCGTAACGCATCTTTCGGTCCTTCATCTGTTTAATAAGCTTCCTCCGATAACCGCTTTTGCGGCTCTGGGCGAGAAAGCTGTCATAATCTTCATGAAATATCCACGGCATACTTCCGCAAATCCTGTTATAAAGTTCGGACGCCATAGAACTGCTTCCCTCTCCGCGAATATTGACACGAAAAGACCGAAAATGCATATCATAAATAATCATCTGCACAAGGGTCGCTGTCTTTTCCTGATAAGAATCCGGCCGAAAACATCCAATCATCTGATCCTTTGCAATCACCCGGACAAAAAATTTTCCGCCGACAGGAACCAGAAGATAATGCGCCGTCATCACCGCCTGACCCGGAACGGATATTTCCACATTATTTGAAAGCTCTGCAATAAATTCCCTGCGATCCTCAGGTTCCAGTGATTTTAAAATTCTTTTTTCATAACCAAAAGCCTGGAAAATACCATACACACCACACAGGGCAATCCCCACACAGGCAATAATTCCACAGATATAAGCCACTCTGGAATTACTGTCATATTCTTTCAGCATTTCCAGAAGAATTGCCTGCAAAATCCCGATCCCGAAGAGGGTTGTTACCGTTCCCGTAATCAGGTGAAAAAAATAATTTTTTAATTTTAATAATTTAAAGGTATCCATAAATTAATACCCCCTTTTAACAAAGCATTCCTCACATATCAATTTCTTTATAACAAAAATGCAGGAACATACATCGGTATATTCCTGCATCCATATGTTCATAAAATTACTCTTCTTCGGCTTCTTCTCTTACCGGTGCTTCCATCGCTTTAATGCTTAAGCTGATTTTTCTGTCTTCTTCGTTGAAATCAACAACTTTTGCTGTGATCACTTCACCAACGTTTAAAACATCTGCCGGTTTTTCAACATGCTCTCTGGAAATCTGAGAAACATGAAGAAGGGCGTCAACACCTGGTTCAAGCTCAATAAATGCACCAAAATCTGTCATTCTGGCAACTTTGCCTTCAACCACATTACCTACAGCATATTTTTCAGAAGCTGTAAGCCATGGATTCTGATCTGCAAATTTTAAGCTGAGGGCAATCTTTTCTCCCTGGATATCTTTGATCAATACAGTGATATCATCGCCAACTTTTAATAATTTTTTAGGATTTTCAACACGTCCCCAAGACATTTCAGAGATGTGAAGAAGGCCATCAGCGCCGCCAAGGTCAATGAATGCACCAAAATCTGTAACATTCTTAACTTTACCTTCAACCACATCACCAACGTTGATGCGTTCGAATAATTCTTTCTGTTTCTGAGCTTTTTCAGCTAAAAGAAGCTGTTTTCTGTCACCGATGATACGGCGTTTTCTTGGATTAAATTCTGTGATAACGAAGCTGATTTCCTGTCCGTCATATTTTCCAAGATTTTTTTCATAGCTGTCGGATACAAGGCTTGCCGGAATAAATACTCTTGTTTCTTCAACAATAACACTTAAACCACCATCCAGTACGTTTGCAACGGTTGCTGTAAGTACTTCTTTGTTGTTGAAAGCTTCTTCCAGTCTCTTATTTCCTTTTTCAGCAAGCAGTCTTTTATAGGTTAATAAAACCTGACCTTCGCCATCGTTCACTTTCAGAACCTTTGCCTGCATTGTATCTCCTACGTTAACTACAGTAGTGAGGTCAAGGTTTGCTGTGTTTGAATATTCGTTACGTGTAATAATTCCGTCTGCTTTATAACCTATATTAAGGATGATTTCATCTTCTTTAACGTCGATTACAGTACCCTCAACGACCTCCCCATTTCTAATTGTCTTTAAAGACGCTTCCAATAATTGTTCAAAACTCAACTCTGACATAGTGGTATGAACCTCCTCGATAATATTATTTGGGGTTGAAGCCCCGGCTGTAATACCTACATTCCTCATAGATTCAAAAGCAGTTAAATCCAAATCAACAAGTGTCTGTATATAGTAAGTATTTCCGCATTCTTTTTTACTGATTTCGTATAGCTTCTGGGTATTCGAGCTGCTCTTATCACCAATAACAATCATCGCATCCGCTTTGGAGGCAATGTCCCTGGCTTCCTGCTGCCGAACTGCAGTTGCATTACAAATCGAGTTTACACAGTTTATATCATAACCCTTTTCTGAAATAATTTCAACTAGTTCTTTAAATTTATTGTAATTAAATGTCGTTTGTGATATAATGCACAATTTTTCCGCGTTAATTCGTGAAAAACGCACAGCTTCGTCAACGGTTTCAATCACAACGGAAGGCGTAAGGCACCATCCCTGAATCCCCTGAACCTCCGGGTGCTCCGGATTTCCAATAATAATGATATCTCTGCCTTCCTTTCCCTGTTCCTCCACAATATCATGGATGCGTTTCACAAAAGGACAGGTGGCATCCATGATATGAAAACCACTGGATTCCATTTTCTCATAAATGTCCCGTGAAACCCCATGAGAACGAATAATCACCGTCCCTTTTGGAAGTCCGGCAAGTTCCTCCGGGGAATGAACCACCCGGACGCCTCTGGATTCCAGATCCCTGACAACCTCATCATTATGAATAATCGGACCATAAGTATACACCGGCTCCCTTTCCTGCTTTTCTGTCTGCTCATATACCATATTTACAGCTCTCTGAACCCCAGGACAAAACCCCGCACTTTTGGCTAATATAACTTCCATGAATAACTCCTATCCTTTAAACTTCAATGACTGCTGGAAAGCATCAACGATACAGTCCCGCACTTCCGGAATTGTCATTTTTGAACTGTCTACAACAAGGGCATCCTCTGCTTTTTTCAGGGGTGCAATGCTTCGGTTCATATCCTGATAATCCCTTGTACGTATGTCTTCTTTTATTTTTTCCAAATCTGCCGTCATTCCCTTTGCCTCTAATTCCAGATAGCGGCGCTTCGCCCGTTCTTCCACGCTGGCCGTTAAATAAATTTTAACATCCGCCTCCGGAAGAACAAAGGTACCAATATCTCTTCCATCCATAACGACATCATTTTCCCTGGCAAGATCTCTCTGAAGCTGCAAAAGCTTTGCACGGACCTTGGGATTGGCAGCACTTTTAGATGCCATATTGCCCACTTCTTCCTGCCGGAGCTGGCCGGTGATATTTTCTCCGTTTAAAATAATCTGCTGTTCACCGCCGGAATAAGTAATACGAATGGTTATATCCGCCAGACTGGCTTCTACGGCATTCGTGTCTTCGGCGGGAATCTGATTTCTTAAAAGGTGCCATGCAATTGCCCGGTACATAGCCCCCGTATCCACATACATAAACCCAAGGTTTCTGGCAATTTCTTTTGCAATGGTACTCTTTCCAGCCCCTGCCGGGCCATCAATAGCGATATTAATACTCATTTTCCCTATCCTCCCTCATGCTCTTCGCCGCCAGCCATGCCGTTGACCAGGCAATCTGTAAATTAAATCCTCCGGTCACCGCATCGACATCCAGAACTTCCCCGGCAAAATAGAGCCCTTTCACATGCCGCGATTCCATTGTCGATGGATTAACGTCCTTTACACGGACACCTCCGCCGGTAACAATAGCCTCATTAAATCCGCGAAGTCCCCGGATATGTACCTCCAGATGTTTCAGTAAATACCCGAAATTTTTTCGTTCTTCTCTGGAAACTAAATTCACCTGTTTATATGGATCAATCTCCGACAATTTAAGAATCACAGGAATGAGTTTATTCGGTAAAAGTCCTGACAGGCTGTTTCGAAACTGTTTATTCTTATTTTCACTGAAAATCCGAAGAAGGCGTTCATCCACCTGTTCCGCAGACAGAGCCGGTTTTAAATCTATCGATAAAACCAGATCCTTAAAATCCTTCAGTTTTCCACAATGGGTACTGGCACTCAAAATCAACGGGCCGCTGACACCAAAATGGGTAAACAGCATTTCCCCGAAATCTTCATAAATTTTCTTTTTGCCTTTTCGAAGAACAACGGCAACATTTCTCAAAGAAAGACCCATGATTTCCCGGCACCAGTCTTCCTCCGTTTCCATCGGCACGAGGGAAGGTCTCGGAGTAACAATATGATGGCCCTCTGCCTCTGCAAAACGATAACCGTCCCCTGTGGAACCTGTCGATGCATAGGAACATCCGCCGCTGGCAATCAGAACACAATCCGCATACTCTGTCTTTCCGCAAGAATCCGTAACGCCTTTACACTGCCCATCTTCAACAAGCAGTGCTTCTGCACTTCGATTTAAATGCAGGGTTACACCGAGCTGTTTTAATTTCTTTTCCAACACCCGGATAACATCCGATGATTTATCCGACTCCGGAAATACCCTGCCACCCCGTTCTGTTTTTAAACGAAGACCTTCATTTTCAAAAAAGGCCATCAGATCCTGGCTGTTAAACTGATAAAAGGCACTGTAGAGAAATTTACTGTTGGTAATAACATTCCGAAACAAATCTTCAATCTCGCAATTATTTGTCACATTACACCGGCCTTTTCCGGTGATAAATAATTTTTTTCCCAGTTTTTCATTCTTTTCCCAAAGAGATACCTGCATCCCTCCGGAGGCTGCAGTCACCGCTGCAAACATGCCTGCTGCACCGCCGCCGATAATTATACATTTTTTCATCTTAACTCCTCGTTATACATGCTCTTTTTATCATATCACAAAATTTTAAAAAAGAAA